>NZ_JANSHN010000017.1:0-68567 GCF_047461655.1 Synechococcus sp. W55.1 | reverse complement strand
TTGCAACAGTTCTCTGCATCTGCGCCGCGAACTGCGTGTGCCCTTACTGGCTTTGCGTTGGAGTACCGCCCTCAACCGGGAGTAGCGCTCTCGGACTCTGCTCAACTGCTGTCCATTCCAGTTGTCCCCCTCTGACGTATGGGCAATATCTGTCCTCCCCAAGTCCACCCCGATCACCTTGTCGGTATCTTGTTGCTTGGGTGGCTTTTTCTCTACGCAAATCTGGATGTAGTAGGAGCCATCTTTGCGCTTGATCAGCGTGGCAGCTTTTGGGTTGGAACCAGCCAGCATCCCACGCTGGTAGTTGCCAATGGCCAGTTCAAAGCGTTCTCTCCCTTCCACCGTGGTCAGCGACACCGTCCAGTCTTTTTGACGGAACGAAAAGATGCGAGCGTCGTAGGTAACAAAGCCGCTCTTAAACTCCTTGACGGGACGCTTTTTCTGCTTAGCCACTTTGCGGGAACCCGCTACCCGTCTGCACACCTGTTGAGCCAAGTTACTGGACAAGCCAAACCGGGCTCGAATCTCGTAGTAGCAAAGGGATTGCAGCTTGACCGCGTTGACGATCTTCTCCGGCGTGTTCTGGTTGACCCAATTCAAGGCTTGGCCAAAAGCCTCCAAAGTCGCGTCCAATTTGGCGGCTTGCGACGGGGACACCTTGAGCTTGCAGGATATGGTCAGGACTTGGCTCATAAGTTCATTGTACTTCATCAAAGCGCATTCCTCCCGGCAGTGACCCTACGGGTACAGTGCGGGGCTCCTGCGATTTCTAGCTGAAAGGTCTTTCTTGTTACACTCCATGTCGCTTCTTAAGCTTTTCCCAAGATTAGGTGTTAGGAAGGAACAAGCAGCAATGGCTCCTACGGTTCGAGCGCACGGCAATCCCGGCTGCTGAAACGCCAACCTTTGGCTTTAATGCTACGCATCGCTAACGCGACTGGACTTTGGCCTATGCAGACTTCGCCAGATCTCACCTCCGCTCGTTCTGTCATTCGCCTGCTGTTGTTTGCCAAGAGTCGAGCTGTCGTTGCCGAACTTGAGGAACATCTGCGCCAGCACATCCAGGGGTTGCCCGGTCAATACCCTGCCCAACTGGAAGTGGTGCCACTGGAGGAGCACCCCTACCTAGCAGAGCATTACAAGCTGGTGGCGACTCCGGCTCTGGTCAAGGCTGAGCCCTTGCCTGCTCAGGTTTTGGCGGGCGGAGACTTGGCGACGCAGTTGGAAGTGTGGTGGCCCCGTTGGCAAGGCCAGGCGGCCTTGGCTTCCCATCAAGAAGGGGCAGGACAGGATCCCACCTCCCCTCCGACCACCGAGGCGCTGTTGCAAATGTCGGAAGAGGTGTTTTTGCTGCGGCAGGAGCGGGCCCAATTGCGGGAGCAGTTGGACTTCAAAGATCGCGTTCTGGCCATGCTGGTGCATGATTTGCGCAGCCCCCTGACGGCCACGGCTTTGGCGGTCGAAACCCTGCAACAGGGGCGCGAGGGATCCCTGGACAAAGCGCTGGAACGGCAGTTGTTCGACCATGCCCGCCAGCAACTGCGCAAGATGGACAGCATGATCACCGATATCCTGGAGTCGGCCCGTGGCGCTGCCTCGGAGCTGAGGATTCGAGCCGTAGAAACCCAGTTGCCCGGCTTGTGTCAGGCGGTGATCGAGGAGCTATGGCCGCGCATTCAAGGCAAGCGGCTGCAGTTTCAAGCGGATATTCCCGTGGATCTGCCCTCTGTTCACGTGGATCCCGACAAGATCCGCCAAGTTCTGTTCAACCTGCTGGACAACGCCATCAAGTACACCCCTGCCGAGGGATCCATCCGCCTCGATGTTCTCCATCGCACCAGCCAAAAGGTGCAGGTGACCGTCAGCGATACCGGCCCTGGGATCCCGGAAGCCGACCAAGAGAGCATCTTCTCCGATTCCGTCCGCCTGTCCCGGGATCAGCAGCAGGAGGGCTATGGCATCGGCCTTTCCCTCTGCCGACGGATTGTGCGTGCCCACTACGGCCAGATTTGGGTGGAGTCTTCCTTGGGCAAAGGCAGCAGCTTTCATTTCACTTTGCCTGTATATCGGCTCTGCAAGCGCTAGCCGAGAGCTGGCTCCCCAGTGGTGCAAGCCCTCAGAGACTGACGGTTTTCCAGCATCAAGGAGTTGCCAACAGCCGGCAGAATAGGCACGTACGGAGTCCTGGGTTTACTGCTCGCGCTGCGCGACGCTTCCGCGTTGGAGCGGTTCCGTCTTTCAGGTCTTTTGCGTTTGAATGGGTTAAGGATCCCTTGGCTTTTTCCTCTTCATCTTCTTCATCTACAGTAAAGTGCTTCTCGATGAGTGCTTCTGGGATGAGCCCCGTAGAGACGAGTCGTTGTGCCGCTGAGCTGCCCCTACTGCTGGCTCCGGCAGGGGATTGGGAGTGTGCCAAGGCGGCGGTGGAAAACGGGGCCGATGCCATCTATTTTGGGCTGGAGCGCTTCAACGCCCGGATGCGTGCCCGCAATTTTACGGAAGCGGATTTGCCGGAACTGATGGCCTGGCTGCACCGGCGGGGGGTACGGGGCTATGTTACTTTAAATACCCTGGTTTTTCCAAGGGAGCTGACGGAAGCCGAGGGATACATCCGCTCGATGATCGCGGCGGGGGTGGATGCGGTGATTGTGCAGGATATCGGCATAGCCCGCCTGATCCGGCATCTTTCTCCCGACTTTCCCATCCACGCTTCTACGCAAATGACCATTACCAGCGGAGTGGGAGCGGAGTTTGCCGCCGAGCTGGGCTGTGAGGTGGTGGTGCTGGCGCGGGAATGTTCCCTGCGGGAAATCGCCCAGATCCGGGCCTATCTGGAAGAGAAGGGATCCCCTCTATCTCTGGAGGTCTTCGTGCATGGGGCGTTGTGTGTGGCCTACTCGGGGCAATGTCTGACCAGCGAGGCGCTGGGGGGGCGTTCGGCCAACCGAGGCGAATGTGCTCAAGCCTGCCGCATGCCCTATGAGCTGGTGGTAGATGGGATCCGCCGCGACTTAGGCGAAAAGCGGTATCTGCTCAGCCCTCAAGATTTGGCCGGGCTGGAGGTGCTGCCGGAGCTGGTGAAGCTGGGGATCCGCTGTCTGAAAATTGAGGGCCGACTGAAATCCCCAGAATATGTAGCCAATGTAACGCGGGTGTATCGGCAGGCGTTGGATGCGCTGGGAGCGGGGCAGCCGTGGCAGCCTTCGCAGCAGGAACGCTACGAGCTGGAGATGAGCTTTTCTCGCGGGCTTTATACGGGCTGGCTGCGGGGCATCAACAACCAGGAGCTGGTGCACGCGCGGTTTGGCAAGAAACGGGGGGTTTACCTGGGGCAGGTGGTGGGGATCCAACAGGATCAGGTGGTGATCCGGCTGGAGGCACCCCTCAAAGCCGGGGATGGCGTGGTGTTTGATCAGGGGCAGCCGGAGTTACCGGAGCAGGGGGGACGGGTTTACCGCGTGCAAGAGAAGCAGGGGCTGGCCTGGATCAGCTTTGGAGAGGGGGCCATTGACCTCAAACGTCTGCGGGTGGGGGATCGCCTCTGGAAGACCAGCGACCCGGAACTGGAAAAACGCCTGCGCCAGAGCTACGCCGGGGATCACCCCCGCTTTCAGCGGCCCGTCCACATGGAGGTTCACGGCCAAGTGGGATCCCCGCTGACGCTGATCCTGCGGGATGAGCAAGGCCATACGGTGCAGGTGGATTCGCCGCTGCCCCTGGAAGCTGCCCACCGCCAACCCCTCACCACCGAAAAACTGCGACAGCAACTGGGCCGTTTGGGCTCCACTCCCTTCAAGTTGGGATCCCTGCACAATGCCTTGCAGGGGGAGGTAATGCTGCCGGTGAGCCTGCTCAACCAGATGCGCCGACAAGCGGTGGAACGCCTACAAGCTCTGCGAGCTCAGCCCCCGCGCTGGCAACTCAATCCCGAAGCTCGCTGGCAAGATCTGGTGCCTTCTCAGGAGGAGCCCGAAAGGGGATCCCCGCAGTTGGTGGTGTTGGTGCGGGATCCGGCGCAACTGCCGGCGGCGATAGCCAGCGGTATTAGGCAGATCTATCTGGAGTTTGAGGATCCCCGCCGCTATCGGGAGGTGATCCGCACAACCAAAGCCGCCCATCCCGAGGTGGAACTGTGGGTCGCTCCGCCCCGCATCACCAAGCCAGGAGAAACCTGGATCCTAAAGCAAGTGTTGGTCGGCGGAGCCGATGGCTACTTGGTGAGAAATTACGACCATCTCCGTTTCTTTGCCGGGCAGCGCTGCATTGGGGATTTTTCCTTGAATGTGGCCAATCCCATCACGGCCCACTATCTCAAAACCCGTTACAACCTGGAGCGCCTGACGGCTTCCTATGACCTCAACCACGAGCAACTGGGATCCCTGCTGCAAGCCGGCCCCGCCCATAGGTATGAGGTTACCCTTCATCAACATATGCCCCTGTTCCACATGGAGCACTGCGTCTTTTGCGCCTTTTTATCCAGCGGAACGGATTACACCAATTGTGGTCGCCCATGTGAAAAACACGAGGTGAAGCTGAGGGACAGGGCCAATGTCGAGCACATTTTGAAGGCCGATGCCGGCTGTCGGAATACCCTCTACAACGGCAAGGCCCAAACGGGGGCAGAGTATGTGCCGAAATTATTGGCCTTGGGCCTGCGCTATCTGCGCATCGAATTTTTGCATGAATCCCCCGCCGAGATTCAACAAACGCTGCATCGCTATCAGCAACTCTTACAAGGACAACTTAGCGGATCCCAACTGTGGCAGGAGCTAAAGCTATACAGCCAATTGGGGGTTACGCGCGGGTCTCTGGAGGGTTAGCGGCTGCGTTGCTTCTACCCTGGGGCTGTCGAGGCTGGATGCGCAGCCACGCCCTGAGCAGAGGATATGGAAAACATTCCCGCAAAATTGGCGTAAAATTTCCTTAGAGTATGGCTGTTCCAAGTCCATTCTGCCCACTTCCCCAACTGCTGCTCAGCTTTTTCTTTATCCTCTGGTTGCCGTGAAACACACCCTCAGCGCCCTCGTGCAGGATCAGCCTGGCGTTTTAACCCGCATCGCGGGGATGTTTGCCCGTCGCGGCTTCAACATCGACAGCCTTACCGTTGGCCCCACCGAACGACCGGGGATCTCTCGTATCACTATGGTGGTGCAGGGCGATGAACACGATGTGGAGCAGATGACGAAGCAGCTCTACAAGCTCATTGACGTGCTGAAAGTAACCGACATCACCCATGTTCCCTGTGTGGAACGGGAGCTGATGCTGGTCAAAGTTAACGCCAGCCCCGATACCCGCTCCGCCATCATGGATGTGGCCCAAATGTTTCGTGCCCGGATTGTGGATGTGGCAGAGGAGTCTTTGACTCTCGAGGTAACCGGGGATCCCGGCAAAATGGTGGCCATCATCAAGATGTTGACCAGCTTTGGCATCCGCGAGATCGCCCGTACCGGCCTTGTGGCTCTCACCCGCGAGTCCGGTGTGAATACGGAATACTTGAAGCAACACCCCACCCTAGTCACCATCTGATGGCCCCAGGAGAAGCGATGCCGAAGTCGGGGTGGAGGGGCCAGGGATCGGTTGTGCGCGGCGCACTCAGCCTTGTGGCTATTGTGCTGGTGGGGCTGCTGGTCGGCTGTGGCCCCAGGCCGCCAAAACCGATTGTGCAGCAGGCCCTTGCCTATCAGATCGCTCATGTGTCCGGGCCGGTGGGATCCTTAGTGGGCAGCGACCGGTTGTCGGCACATCTGGAATTGCAGGATGTGAAAATCCGCCAAGATCGCCGTGAACCTTTGCTGTTAGTCTCAGGAGAAACCCTAGAAGGCCATCACCTCAGCGGTACCTACACCCTAATCGTGCATCCGCCGGGATCCCGCCGCCCCTATCGCCGCAAAGGGGATCCCTTCCAGATCACCCTGGCTCACCAAAAGCCACGAACTGCTGCTACCCAGCGCTCGCGGGATCAGGAGCCCGACCGCGTTGAAACCGCGCCCGAACGGTGGCTGCTGGCCTACAGCTCACCGGATTCCAAGACCTGGACAGTCATCGACTTTCTGCCTCAGCCCGCACCGGCACCGGAGTGGTCTCCTGCCGAGCCAGAACCTACAATGCCGGCAACCGCGCCTGCTGCCGTTGACGTTGGCAGGACGGAGTCCGATGAAGCCCTGAACCAGCCCAGCCCTATTCCTACTCCTGCCTGAAGCAGAGTTTGGGGATATCCCAGCTCACCGCAGCAGAGCTGCCCCCCAGCCAAATAGCCCATCCACCAACAGGGTATTCAGCACTGCTCCCGCAAATGCCCAATGGTGCAAGCGGCGGGATCCCTGGACTCTCCACAATCCAACACCCAGCAACAGAAGGCCCAAGCCGATGCCCCAACCCAGGCCCCAGGGGGTAGCCATTTTGTCGAGGGCCGCCCTAAAAGGGACAACCGCCTGCTCCAACCGGTCAAACTGCATCGCCTGCCGCCACTCAGGCAGCAGCCCCACCGAGTGAATGTAGAGATCTGTAACCGCCGTACCCCACAGGGAGCCGAGATAAAACCAGGTACCGATGCGGGCAAACCGTCGCCGTGTCCCCCACCAGACAATCGGGATCCCCAAGGCTTCCATGGGCATGTGCCAAAGAGGCTCAAAGCGCAGCCATCCCCAATACAGGGATCCCGCCAGCCAAGTCAGGGTAAAGCCGTACAGCAAATCTCCCCACAGGCGGGTACGGGGCTGGGAGTAGAGATGCAAGCTAAGGCCCAGCCAGCCCAAAGACATCACCAAGCTGACCCAAGGGGCATACCGCACCAGGGGCGCTTGCACAAAAACGGGCAGACTCACGAGCAGAGCTGCCACTCCCCCAATGGCATGGTGGGATCGAAAACGCCTTTGAGCCGAGAGAGGGCGGGGATCCAGCCCGGCCAAACGCTCAGAGGACAGCAGAGGCTCATCTTGGAGAGGGGGTAAAAAAGGTGTAGAAGACAAAATGCAATATTAAAAACCTTTACATCAGTTAACATAGCACCTTCTTTGCCCTTCCCTCTTCTCCCCAGCAGGAGCGGGGAAGCCTTGGGGGCCTGGCATTCTCTCTCCAGAGATGTCAGGGTGGGAAGGAGGTGCTGGCCGGAGGAAACTGTATGGACTTGTTGTTGGCAGGAGACATCGGGGGCACCAAAACCAGCCTCAGCCTTGTCAATGCCGAGGATCCCGAGCACAGCCTTTACCACTGCCGCTATGCCAGCCAAGATTACGCCAACCTCGCCCCAATGGTGGGAGAGTTTCTGGCCCAGGCTCGGCGGGAGCTGGGGCGAGATCCACAGCCTGCTGCCGCCTGTTTTGCAGTGGCCGGCCCCGTCATGGAAACAAGGGGCTCAGGGTCTGAGGGACAGACTGCCAAAGTGACCAACTTGCCCTGGGATCTGCAGTCGAGCCAATTGGCCGCAGAGCTGGGGATCCCGCGCGTAGCCTTGATCAACGACTTCAGCGCTGTGGGGTATGGCGTGCTTGCCCTCGGCGACCAGGATCTGGACACCTTGCAAGTGGGTGAGCGTCAACCGCGGGCTCCGATTGGCGTGATGGGAGCAGGCACGGGTTTGGGGCAGGCTTACCTTACCTGGGGAGAAGGGGGTTACCAAGTTCATGCCAGCGAGGGCGGTCACGTGGACTTTTCCCCGCGCACCCCTCTGGAGTGGGAGCTCTTGAGGTATTTGCAAAAACGGCACGGACGTGTCTCCACCGAGCGGGTGGTCTCGGGGCAGGGGATCGTTGCCATTTATCAATTTTTGCGGGATAGCCAGTGGGGCTCAGGAGAAGAACAGCTGCTGGCCCAAATTGAGGCTTGGGAAAAGGGAGCTAAGCATATTGACCCGGCAGCCCAAATTGCCAATGCTGCCATGGAAGCACGGGATCCTCTGGCGGTGGAGTGTCTGCGGCTTTTCATCAGCCTGTACGGGGCTGCAGTCGGGAACTTTGCCCTACACCTATTGCCGCGCGGGGGCCTGTTCATCGCTGGGGGGATCGCGCCCAAGCTCTTGCGCCTACTGCATCAAGGGGAGTTTTTGTCCTCGTTTTTGGACAAAGGGCGGATGCGTCCTCTTCTGGAGCAACTGTCGGTGCAGGTGGTGGTGAACGCGCAGGTGGGGCTGAGGGGAGCTGCTCGCTACGCCGCCAACCTTTGGTAGGGAGCAGCCGCTGCTACTGAGGTTGCCGCCCCGGCCCAGCAGGCGATCGCAGCAATCCCAATGGGTGCTGGAAAATCTCGCCCAGCTGCCCTTTGCCGGGATCCCAGACTTCTTCCTTGAGCCAGCAGATGGGTCAAGATGGGATTGCGCCTTTGCTTGGCTGGCCCCATACCGGAAAGCACTCCGCCTGGGGCTGCGCTATCCAACCGACAATGATTGCCACCACGCAGAGGGACTTCATAGAAACTTCATGGTTGATCCGATGAATCCAATCTTTTGGGCTTTGGGCATAGCTGTGCTGCTGGCCGTGGGCTTGGCAGCCTATCTGTTGACTGCTCGCAAATACGAGTCTCCCGCCTCTGTGGCCAAGTCTTACGACGAGTGGACTCGGGATGGGATCCTAGAGTTTTACTGGGGCGAACACATTCACCTAGGCCACTACGGCTCTCCTCCCCAACGAAAAAATTTTCTGCAGGCCAAGCACGACTTTGTCCACGAGATGGTGCGCTGGGGGGGGTTGGATCGACTGCCTGCAGGGACAACCGTGTTGGATGTGGGCTGCGGCATTGGTGGGAGCTGCCGCATCTTGGCCCGCGACTACGGCTTTGTTGTAACCGGTATCACCATCAGTCCTCAGCAGGTGAAGCGGGCCCAGGAGCTCACCCCCCCTGATCTGCCTGTCCAGTTTCAGGTGGCAGATGCCCTCGACCTGCCCTTCCCCGATGCCAGCTTCGATGTGGTGTGGTCCATTGAGGCAGGGCCTCACATGCCGGACAAGGCCCGCTATGCCCAAGAGATGCTGCGGGTGTTGAAGCCAGGGGGAATCCTGGTGGTGGCGGACTGGAACCAGCGGGACGACCGGCAAAAGCCCCTGAACTTTTGGGAGCGGCTGGTGATGCGGCAACTGTTGGATCAATGGTCACACCCTTCCTTCTCCAGCATCGAAGGCTTTGCCGAGCAGTTGGAGGCTACTGGCCTGGTGGCGGGACGGGTAGAAACCGCCGACTGGACTCAGGAGACCCTTCCCTCTTGGCTGGATTCCATCTGGCAGGGTGTTGTCCGCCCTGAGGGCTTTCTCAGGTTTGGCTTGGTCGGCTTGGTGAAGTCCTTGCGGGAGGTACCCACCTTTTTGCTGATGCGGCTGGCTTTCGGCACAGGGCTGTGTCGCTTTGGCATGTTCCGAGCGGTGCGGGCAGCTTGTGCTCACAGCCCCAGCTCGGACTTAGCCTGTTGGGCGGCCAGGAGCACCTCCGCATCCTCAGCCTGAGACCAGTCAGGATCGGCAATTTCGGCGTAGAACCGCTGGTCGTAGGGGCGGGTTTGCACCACCACCGGCATGGGCACGGCATGGCCCAGAATTAGGGCTTGCTGTTTGGAGTCCAACTTGGCCAGCACCGTTTTCAAGTTCTGGCTGCCCGCCACCCCTGTGAACACCGCCTCGATATCTTGGTCGTCGTTGAGGAGTGCCGTAATGCGAGTGCCCAACTGCGACATCACTTCGCTATCGATGCTGGAAGGGCGTTGATCCACCACCAGCAGCGTGACAAAGTACTTGCGCATCTCGCGGGCAATGGTGCCGAAAATGGTCTGCTTGGCTGCCCGCGGATTCAAAAAGCGATGGGCCTCCTCAATGGTGATGCATAGTTGACGGGGCTTGTCGAGGGGATTTTTGGATTGCAAGTATCTCTCCGTCTGGTGCACGTAGGCCTGGTGAATGCGGCGGGTGATGACGTTGGCCGCCAACATGTAGGAGAGCAGGTTGGACTGGGATCCAAACTCGATAACCACGTGAATGCCGCGGCTGAGGGCATCCAAAATCTGGCCGATGTAGTTGTGGGGCAGGGTGCTGCGGATGTACTTGAGGTTGTCAAGGCGGGTGAGCTTGCGCTGCAGGGCCATCATCGAGGCTTTGTTGCCCATTTTCTGTTCGCAAAACTCTTGGATCTCGGCGTTGGAAAGGCTCAAGAGGCGGCTGATCCAGTCGCGGCCAAACTCGTTGCGCAGGATGATGGCATTTTCCAAGCTGGCTTCCGATAGGTTCAGCTCATCTGCCAACAGGGCCAGATCCTCCACTTCGATTTGGTTGTAGGCAATAAACAGCTCCTGCGCATCCCGCACCCCTCGCCGCCGGGTGGAATCGGGATCCAGGGTGTAGATTTGCACCTGACCGGGAAAGAGCTGCCGCAAGCCTTTCACAGTAGTGGCGTGCTTGTCTTCGCTGGCTGCCTCCCAGCCATACTCGGAGTGCATGTCAAAGATCAGGTTCACCGCCGCCCGTTTGCGGATGATACCGGCCAGGATCAGGCGGGCCAGAAAGGACTTTCCGGTGCCCGATTTGCCGAAAATGCCGTTGCTGCGCTCCACCCAGCGATCCAAGTCCAAACAGATGGGCACAGCCATGTCGAGGGGCTGGCCGATGGCAAAGTTGCGCCGCTCTGGGTCATCTTCCCAGCCGAAGACGGTGCGAAAGTCCAGTTCCCGTGCCTCATACACCTGTGAAAAATGGGCGGGCACCGTTTTCACGGGCAGCAGCTCCATCGCGTAAGCGGGACGGAGTTCTCGGCTGGGGGTGGTGGAAGCCGTTTGAGTCTCTGCCAAGTCAGGATGGATCGGAGGATACTCCCCCTCCATCTCCCGCGGCACCAACATCAACATCGGGGTGAGGGCAATGATGCCGTAGGTGCCGGTACCGGCCAGCACTTCCCGCAGCAGGGTCTCTTCAGGACGGGGGGGGTTGACCAGGATCTGGGGGTTGCTGGTTTCTAGGGTAACGTCGGTGAGCAGGCCGAAGAAGCGGTTGCGCTGCCCCTGGATCACCACGAATTTGCCCACCCGCAAGTCTTCTACCGAGACGCCGGGATTGAGGCGAGCCTCCAGTCCCCGACTCAGGGATCCCTGGATCACGGTGGCCAAGGGTTGAGGAGGGGTCATGGCGTTGGGGCTTGAGTTCCAGATGCCTTGTCAGTTGCCCATCTGTAAGCGGGCGCTGGTGCGAGGGGCGCCATCCTGCACAATCCAGGTGCGAACGATCTCCACTTCTTCAGGTGTCCAAAAACCCAGACGGGATAGGGGCAGCCCACGGGCTTGAATGTAGGCAATCTCAGGGGATCCGCCGCGAGCTTGGGGGCGGTTGGGGTTATTGGCGTTGAGGATGTAGGCGTGGCGGCTCGTCCACCGGGGATTGATCAACTCGCTATTGGGATCCCCGGGCCTGACATAGGCCATCGTGGCCTCATAACTGTCCAGCAACTGGGTGCGCTGCCGTCCTGCCGGCTGATGGCAACCCACACAACTGGCTTCTAGCAGCGGTTTGACATCCCGTTCGTAGGTAAATTGCGGTTCGGTGCGAAAACTCAGCTGAATGGCCTGCTCGAGGGGCAGCCCCTCTTGGGGAGAAAGCGTGAGGGTGTAACGGGTGCTAAAGCGCAAGGGATCCCGAGGCTTAAGCAACAACTCGTCTCCCTGCACATCAAAAATAACCGCTGCCGGCGGATCCAACTGAACCGCCAGACGTTGTAGATTGGGATCCAGTGGCCGATTGAATTGCAGCCGAATGACTCCATCCACAAAAACATCCTGCTGTTCGGGGGTAGGCTGGGAAGACACCCACTCCAAAAATGCCTGACTTTGAGAAGCATTCGACTGAGGCCAAACTTGCCGATGAGACTCGATGACAAAGAACGCTGCTGCCAACAACAACAGCCCCGCCCAAGTTCGCCACCGCCGCCAATGGCGAAAGACATTTTGTACGGTCGGAGTGTTCATTGCCGCAGACCCAATTTAACTGTTGTCAGAATAGCGAACTTACCCACACTTCAGCCATTGATGAGGTACAAACTGCCAGGGATCCCCAGCGGATCATGAGGATCCCTTGTTCTGAAAAGTAGAAAGACAATGAGCACCGGAGCGAAGGGAAGAGGTCGCTGCTCCCAAGCCCCTAGAGGCCGAAAGGAATACCAAAGGCTTTACCCAAGCTGAGATGAACTCACCAGCAGGGAAAAGCATCCAGGGAGACAGCAAATCAGTTGACCCGCTCCAGCTTGATGTTATGGTGGCCCAGCTTGATCTCGAACTCATCTCCGGGCTTGAGGCCCATCTTCTTGGTGTAGGCAGCTCCAATCAGGAGGTTGCCATTCTTATGAACCGAAACCCGGAAGGTAGGAGCGCGGCCACGGGATCCATTTTCGTCACTAGCGCCGAGATCCACGCCAACGGCCTTCAACAGGGCGTTGTTAAACTGCATCAGATTCACTCGCTCCTGACCATTCTTGGTGTAGGTGACATAACCACAGGCGCGAGCTTTTTCCTTGCGATCCGCATTTCCCATTGAAGTTACCTTGTCGAGGAGCTCTTGGCCAGTGAGTGGTTTTGGTTTACTGGTTGTAGCCATATCGAGATGGTTTTAGGGACAACTGTTAGTGTAGCCAGAAACAAACAGGGATTGCAACAGAGTTTGATCCAATTCCTTCTTATTACAGGGAATAAGTCAGCGACCGCAATGGGATCTGAGGGGTGGTTGCGCAAAACAGCAGTGGGGAATTCCCTCTAAAGGCCAGAACCTGTGGGGGAGACTTTGGCTGAAATTGGGTAATGACAGATCCTCAGGCCCTATTCTCGACAGGGTCAAAAGTATCTTTGGGCGAGGGATCCCCGCTTCGCCGCCGGAATTGAGCAAAACCAGCGAAACTGGAAACAAGGCTGTTTGCGTGTCACTCGATATGGATCCCTTTTGGTCAGGGCGGCGTCTCCTCATTGGGGTGAGTGGGGGGATTGCTGCCTACAAAACGGCAGCTTTGGTGTCTGCTCTGGCGCAGCAGGGAGCAGAGATCAAGGTGGTTTTGACAAAAGCTGCGGAACATTTTATTTCTCCTTTGGCTTTTGCCACCTTGTCTCGCCAACCGGCTTTCACCGATGCCGCCTTTTGGCAGGCAACACGAGGACGACCGCTGCACATCGAGTTGGGGGAATGGGCGGAGGCTCTCCTCATTGCGCCCTTGTCGGCCAACACCTTGGGCAAGTTGGCTCATGGGCTGGCGGATAATTTGCTCACCAATGTGATCCTGGCTTCCCAGTGTCCGGTGGCGGTGGCACCGGCTATGAATACGCAGATGTGGAAGGCAGAGAAGGTAGCCGAGAATTGGCAGCGGCTGCAGCAGGATCCCCGTTTTTGGGCCTTACCGACGGCCAGTGGCCGCTTGGCCTGTGATGCGGTGGGGGAAGGGCGCATGTTGGAGCCGGAGGCCCTGCAGGAGTATGTGCGGGCTTTGCTCTGGACAGCGGGGAAAAAAGATTGGCAAGGCAAGCGGGTGTTGGTGACGGCGGGGGGGACACGGGAGCCCATTGACGCGGTGCGTTTTATCGGCAATCCGGCCAGTGGTCGGATGGGCGTGGCATTGGCGGTGGCGGCGGCCTGCCGAGGAGCGACGGTGACGCTGGTTCATGGGCCGTTGGGGATCCCTTTTGAGCCGGAACCCTTTGGCATTCGGGCCATTCGAGTGGAAACGGCAGCCCAACTGGAAGCGGCTTTGCAGGCGGAATTTCCCCAGGCGGATCTCTTGTGGATGGCTGCTGCTGTGGGGGATGTGCGCCCCTCCCAGGTTTATCCGGGGAAGCTGCCTAAAGCCGAACTGCCCCAGATGTTGCCGTTGGAGCCGATCCCTGACCTGGTGGCAGCCCTGGCCCGCAACAAACGCCCTGGCCAGCGCCTCATCGGCTTTGCCGCCCAAAGTGGGGATCCCTTGCCGCCGGCCAGAGAAAAGCTCCGCCAAAAGGGCTTGGATGCCATTGTGGCCAACCCCATCGACCAGCCGGACAGCGGCTTCGGCAGCAGCCACAACCAAGGCTATTGGATCCCCCAGCAGGGAAACCCAGAACGGATCCCATTGGCGACCAAGTCAACCCTGGCCCACCGACTGCTGGATCTGGCCCTGCACTTGGAGTTGGGCTGACTTCGACACCAAGACTAACGATCTTGCCAAAGATCAGGTACCTTTGAGGCTAAGCGCAGAGGGATCCCATGGCGATCATCGTCCTGAAAGCCTGGTATTTGGATTCGGTGTTGTCTGCTTCCCAAGTCCAACAGAGGGCCCCCGACCTGCGCCTGAGCCGTACCGGCCTCTTGAAGACGGCGATGCGGGCCGACTTTCTCGACGATGTGGAGCAGGTGAAGGCTTCCCTGTGGTGGCAGCGCTACCTGGAAGGAGAGCTGGTGGAGTTTTACATCGAGGGCAGCGGTGCCTACAGCATCTCCAACCTCGATTTAATTAGCCGCGAGATCTACTTTAATAAGCGGGCCACTCTGAACATGACCGAGCCCGTCATCTACTTCTGCGGCCAATCGGATTACCCCAACTCCAGCGCCACTCTGTACCGGGCATTGCAAGCCGTGGTGGAGGCTCTCAATCGCGACCACAGACCGGTCGTGCCCCTGCAGCTGCAGGGATCCCTTCCCGCCGAGGCCGAGACCCCGCTCATCGACGCGGCCTTGATTCGCAAGCTTAAGCACGCGCTGCTGGTGGTGGCCGATGTGACCCCTGTGCAGGTGAATGGCCGGGGGCGTCCCCTGCCCAGCCCCCAGGTCTGTCTGGAGTTGGGCTATGCCCTGCAATCGAAGCGCCCTGAACAATTGCTGCTGGTACAACTCCCCCGCGACGGCATCGAGGGATCCTTTCCCTTTGAGGTAGAGGGCAGCAGTTTTTTGAAAATCGCCGATCCCCAGCATCTGTCCGATCAATTGGGAGCCGAGATCGCCCGGCAGTTGCAGCGCAACCGGGTTATCTCCCTCTAGCCAGCAGCACCTATCCAACCTCCCCTCGCAGCCGTTAGACTCTTGGAGATGGTCACTCCTGGCCATGGGGGATCTGGCTCCCCGAAACCCAAACAGCCTCCATCGTCGCTACCTTTTCTCCCCTTGTGAACCATGACCCTGGCTAACGCAAATCCTTTGGTTTCGCCGGATCGCTCTGCGGCAGGTTGGCAGAGAGGTCTGAACAGCATAATGTTCCTGCTGCTGTTGGGGGTTCCCCTATCTTGGGTGGGGCACTTCCGGGGCTGGGATCCCAACCTGGTCTTCCTCTGTGCGGCTTTGGCGGTGGTGGCCTTGGCAAAGTTTATGGGTCAGGCCACGGAAGAGATTGCAGCCTTGACAGGGCCGACAGTCGGGGGGCTGATCAACGCCACCTTTGGCAATGCGGCGGAGTTAATCATCGGCTTGGTGGCACTGCGGGCGGGGCTGGTGGATGTGGTAAAAGCCTCCATCACCGGCGCGATCATCAGTAACCTGCTCCTGGTGGCCGGCTTGGCCATGTTTTTGGGCGGGATCAAGTTTCGGGAGCAGAGCTTTCGACCCGAGGTGGCCCGCATGAATGCCTCGGTGATGAACCTGGCGGTGGTGGCCTTGATCTTGCCCAGCGTGGTCACCTATGCCGATGCCAACTTGGGGGAGATCTCCATCCAAGAGCTATCCACGGCGGTAGCCCTGGTGCTGATCGGGGTTTACGGTCTTACTTTGCTGTTTTCCCTCAAAACCCACAGCTACCTCTACACCCTTCACGAAGCGGAAGCCGCAGAAGATGAGGCGGCCAGTCGCCTGGCCCTCAATCCGGTTTTGCAGGCGGAGGGATCCATTCCCCAAGTGCTGACGGCTCCACCTGAGCGGGCCGGTTTGGGGTTTTGGGTGCTGATCCTCTTGGGGTTGACGGTGCTGGTGGCGCTGGAGTCGGAACTGTTGGTGAGCACTCTAGAGGATACGCTGGAACACTTTCACATGACGCCGCTGTTTATGGGGGTGATTTTGTTGCCGATCATCGGCAACGCGGCAGAGCATGCGACGGCGATCACGGTGGCCATGAAAGACAAGATGGATCTCTCCTTCTCGGTGGCGCTGGGCTCGACGATGCAAATTGCCCTGTTTGTGGCACCTCTGCTGGTGCTGGCCGGGGATGTGCTGCATCAGCCCATGAACTTCAACTTCGGCATGGTAGAGTTGGTGGCCATTGCCGTCTCGGTGCTGCTGATCAATTCCGTTAGCAGCGATGGGCGATCCAACTGGCTGGAAGGGCTACTGCTCTTGGCCACCTACGCCATCCTTGGGATTGCCTTCTTCTTTCTGGAGTGAGGTTGTTCAAGTGCTTCGCACCGCTGACGCGAACGGCTCATGCTGCACAAACTGCGATCGGTAGACAAGCCGAAGCCGGGGAAAACGGGATCCCTGTTTTGGCCTCTCCTTTTCAGTGCATCTCTTGCCCTATCCCCCATAAGCGGGCCCGCATGGGGGCAGGAAGCTGCCGAAAACAACGGCACCACCTCCAACCTGCCTTTGCTCAACCGTTTGGATGCCCTAGAAGAGCTGCGGCAAGCGCTTAGCCTCCCCACCTCTTCTATCCAGGCGGAGGCCGTGACGCTGGATGGGCGGCGTTTGTTCGTGGTTACCGCACCGCAGGGGGATCCCGGCAGCCTGCCTCCGGTGTCGCAGCGGGTGCGCTCCATTGAACAAACCCTGCACCAGTTGGCCAGCGCCGGATTCGATCCAGAGGCGCTGCAGGTTGAAGTCACCCTGGACGGCCAGACCAACCAGCCTGTTATCCGGGTGAATGGGCGACATTTGCTAACCATCACCTCCCTCGATGCTCAATTCCAGGGCGCCCAACCCATGGACTGGGCTGAGCAGGTAGCCGGCATTGTTGAGGAAGCGCTGCGCACTTCGCAACGGGAGCGGCAGCCTCAATTTTTGCGCCGCCAAGCGGTGATTGCCCTCGGCATCCTGGCTGTGGTAGGGAGCCTGAGCCAGCTCTGCCAGCGAAAACGGCGACGGCTGCAGCAAAAACGCGATGCCCTGCAGACGGAATACCAGGCCATCCAAGCAGAGATTCAGGAGCGCCTAGCGGGGGAAGAGCAGCCGGGCGTGGATCCCGTCTTGGTCGAACAACAGGCCGGACGCAAACGGCAGGAATCCTATTTAGAGCTGCAAATTCGCCTGCTGCGCCTGGTGCAAATTGGCCTGTGGGTGGGCGGAGTTGGGGTGAGCTTGGGCCTTTTCCCACAAACGCGACCCCTGCAAACGTTTTTCCTGGTTTCGCTGCGCGGCCCTCTGTTGCGGTTGACAGGGGTGGGCCTGGCCACCTATGGCAGTGTTTGGCTGAGTGGACTGGTACTGGATAACCTCTTTGCTGCCCTGCGCCAAGAGCAAAATGCCCCCACCTATCGCCTCAGCAAACGCCTCAGCACCTTTGCCAGCGTCTCTAAAGGAGTTGCAGCCACTACCTTGGTCTTGCTCGGATCCCTGGCTGGCCTGGCCTCAGTGGGGGTCAATATTGGCCCCTTAGTGGCCAGCCTAGGCTTTATTGGGCTGGGGATTTCCCTGGCTGCTCAGGATCTGATTAAGGACGTGATCAATGGGCTGTTGATTTTGATCGAAGATCAATTTGCCGAAGGGGATGTGATCGTGGTGGACGGGCGGGGCGGCCTTGTGGAACACATGGATCTGCGGCTAACCCAGTTGCGCAACACCGAAGGCAGCTTGATCTCTATCCCCAACAGTGCCATCCGGGTGGTGGAGAACCTCTCCAACGGCTGGTCACGGGTGGATCTGGGGATTGTGATCGCCTATGAAAACGATCTGGAACAGGCAATACGCATCACCGAGCAGGTGGCTCTGCAGATGTACCGGGAGCCAGCTTGGCGGGAAAAAATCCTCGAGCCCCCCGAAATGCACGGTGTCGATGATCTGGGGGAGCGGGGGATCACGCTGCGCATTTGGATCAAGGTGCAGCCTCTGCAGCAGTGGAGGGTGGCGCGGGAATACCGCCGTCGCCTCAAGCACGCCTTCGATCAAGCAGGGATCCAGATTCCTTTCCCACAGCAGACCCTCTGGTTCCACAGCCCCTTGGAGATGCGCATCCAGGGTCTCAGCCCAGAGGAGACCCACCGCCTGCTGCACCTAATGGAATCGCGGCTCGAGGCTCGCCTGCGGGAAAGGGATCCCGTTCCAAGCGACTTGACAAAATAGATAGACGCCGAGGGCTTCCACCCTTAGCCGCTCAGCCAGCTTGCAATTTCAACAGGGCGATCCCGCCAGCGGGCCGTGGGCCTAACGGCTACTCATCGCCGATGATTTCCGGCTCAGTCAGTTCATCCGACATTTCGATGACAGCGCGGCGGATTGGCTTCATCCAGCCATCTTCTATATCATCCGGATCCTCGTAGCGGCGGCGCTTGGCGCGGTTGGCCACCTGTACCGTGATGCGATAGCGATTTTTGGAAGCGTTGATCAGAGCCTCTACCCGACGCATCAGCTCGTCATTGTCAATAGCCAGTTGATTCTTGCGGGAAGCCATAATCGCAGTCTTAAATCTTGATATCTTGTTGCCACCGGGATCCCAACGAGACTCCGTCCCGCTAACGCGAAAGGACTCCGTCCCGCTACCGCGATCCTAGCAGAGAACCTTCCAGTTCTTGCATTCCTGTAGCGTTGCATGGCAATAGGGTGGGACTTTTGCCAAGAACTCATTTGTCAAGATTTGTCAAGAACTCATTTGTAGAGCAGCTTGCTCTGCTCTTGTACAACTCACAGGGGCTGCTAATCCAGCAAAAACTGTACCCACTTCGGCGGGGGTGGCAGCGGGCAACGAAAGTGCTCCATCACCAGGGCGGCCACCAAATGCACCGTGAATACGTAGATGAGGGAATTGAAGGCAATAAATCCCACCACCACCACCTGAACCATCCAGGGTTCTGCCACCCAGTAGACGCCCCATCGGCTGAGGGACACATCCAGGAGCCAGTTGGTTAGGCCGGTAAGTTGAATGGTTACGTAGATCCAGAGGTTTTCCCCCACCAGTAGGGAGGAAAGCACCAACTGAAAGATCAAGCCCAGGGCGCTGAGCACAGCCCCGCTCACCACCGAGACGTACCAGGAAAGACGCTGCTGCCACAGGCGGGCACACCAATAGCCCAGCAGACCATAGGGAATGACATAGAGAATGCTGCGCGTGGGCCCTATCAGCACCGTCAGCAACAGGCCGGAGACTGCCAGGGCCATTGCCCCTGTGCGGGGATCCCAGCGCATCACCGCCAGCGCCACCGGGATGGGGAAAAACAGGCGCATGAAAGGAGCTAGCGGCGTGTAGCTCAGGATCCAGATCAAGGCTGCCGTACTGGCCAAAAAAGCTGTCTCCACCACCCTCAAGGCCGGAGAACGGGGAGGTGGGGGGGGTAAGGGAGGAAAGTCATCCTGCACAGAAGGCTGAGGCGGCGGGGGCACATCCAGAAAAGCACAACTTTTCCCAGCTTAGGCCACCGGTTGCCGGGTTGGGCGAATTGTTGCCCAGAGGTGTGGATCTGGACTGCAAATCGGCTACAGGATAGGCCCTGTTGTCGATTGGGGCTGCCTCAGCGGATCCCTTTTGGATTTCAGGACATTCGGCAACATTTCCCAAGGCCAACCGTGAACCGACCCCCATCGGCCAGTCTCTCCTGACCCTACCCATCAACTTGTCTTGAAACGACTAGGGCGTTCTGATAAAGTCGAGGCGGGATTTGCCCTGAGAGAGCGGGATCCCTTCTGGACAAGTCTAGGGTCAATGCTATGGCAGTGCGGGTGGGCATCAACGGTTTTGGCCGCATCGGACGGCTGGTGTTGCGGGCTGCTTGGGGCTGGAAAGAGCTGGAATTCGCCCACATCAACGAGATCAAAGGGGGAGCGGCGACGGCGGCCCACCTGTTGAAGTTTGACTCGGTGCAGGGCCGCTGGACTATCGATATCGAGGGATCCGATAACCGGCTGCGCATCCAAGAGAAAACCCTCACCTTCAGCGAACACAAATCCCCCGGTGAAGTGCCCTGGGCAGAGTTGGGGATCGAGCTGGTGTTGGAATGCTCGGGCAAGTTTGTCAAGGCAGCGGAGCTGGATGCCTACTTCAAAGCGGGGGTGCGCAAGGTGATTGTGGCTGCCCCTGTCAAGGACGAAGAGGCCCTCAACATTGTTATGGGCGTCAACGATCACCTGTACGACCCGGCCCGGCACCATTTGCTGACGGCAGCTTCCTGCACCACCAACTGTCTGGCTCCCTTGGTGAAGGTCATCCACGAGGGGATCGGCATTGTTCACGGGGTGATCACCACCATCCATGACGTTACCAATACCCAAACCATGGTGGATGCCCCCCACAAAGATCTGCGGCGGGCCCGCTCCGCTCTGCTGTCTCTGGTGCCCACCACCACCGGCTCTGCTACGGCCATTGGTCTGATTTACCCCGAACTCAACGGCAAATTAAACGGCATTGCGGTGCGTGTTCCTCTCTTGAACGCTTCCCTGACCGATGCGGTGTTCGAAGTCAGGCGGCCCACCACCGTGGAAGAAGTCAATCACCTCTTAAAAACTGCAGCCGAGGGCGAACTCAAGGGGATCCTCGGCTACGAGGAGCTGCCCCTGGTCTCGGTGGATTTCAAAGGGGATCCCCGCTCCAGCATTGTGGATGCGCCCTCGACGATGGTGGTGGATGGCGCCCAGGTGAAGATCCTGGCCTGGTACGACAACGAATGGGGCTATGCCAACCGCATGGCGGAACTGGCCCGCAAAGTGGCCCGCAGTCTATAGATCCCCTTTGGAGACCTGCCCATGACTTCTGTTTCGACAGCTCAAGCCTCTGCGGTTCGCAACTATGCCCTGGTTACAGCCGCCTACTGGGGATTCACCATCACCGATGGCGCCATCCGCATGTTGGTGCTGCTGCACTTCCACAAGTTGGGCTTTACCCCGATTCAAATTGCCATGTTGTTTCTCTTCTACGAGATCTTCGGGGTGATTACCAACTTCCTGGGCGGCTGGATTGGATCCCTGTTTGGCCTGCGGCTGACCCTGTATGGGGGCATTGCCATCCAGATCTTCGGTTTGGTGATGCTGGGCGTGTTGAACATGCAGTGGCCGGTCTGGGGCCAGGTGGCCTACGTGATGACCGCCCAAGCTCTGGCCGGGATTGCCAAAGACCTCACCAAGATGAGCTCCAAAAGCGCCATCCGCCTGGTGGTGCCCAAAGAAGCGGAATCCCGCCTGTTTCGTTGGGTGGCTATGCTCACGGGATCCAAAAACGCCCTCAAGGGGGTGGGGTTCTTTGTGGGAGCGGCCCTGCTGCAGATCTTCACCGAAATCTACGGGGATCCCATGGGCTTCCGCATGGCCAACTTTGTCCAGGCGGGGGCGTTGGCTTTGATCTTCTGTTCGGGGGCGCTGCTGCCTGCAGACATGGGCAAAATCAAGGCCAAGATCCCCTTCAAGCGGCTGTTTTCCAAGAGCAGAGAGATCAACATCCTCTCGGCAGCTCGCTTTTTCCTGTTTGGGTCGCGGGATGTGTGGTTTGTGGTGGCCCTGCCGGTGTTTCTCTACGACGAGCTGGGCTGGACTTTTATGCAGGTGGGCAGTTACATGGCCATCTGGGTGATTGGCTATGGGTTCATTCAGTTTGTAGCGCCGCAACTGCTGGGTGGGGGTCGCCCTGGCCGTGCTCCCAAGGCCCGCACCATCCAGATTTGGACCTTCGTGCTGACGGCGGTGCCGGCGATCATTGCCACAGCCTTCATGGCCGGGCTGGCACCGGAGCTGGTGATCACCGGCGGCTTGATCCTGTTCGGGATCGTCTTTGCCTTCAATTCGGCAGTGCATTCCTACCTGGTGCTGGCCTACACGGAAGACGACGATGTAGCCCTCAATGTGGGCTTTTATTACATGGCTAATTCCGGCGGGCGGCTGTTGGGGACGGTAACTTCTGGGATCCTCTTCCAGTTCTACGGATTGGAGGGCTGTCTTTGGTTTTCCACCCTCTTGATCTTGGCGGCGGGGCTGTTCTCGTTGAAATTGCCGGATCCCAGCAAAACCCCGGTGGAGTGGGTGGTTAAGCCAGGGGATTGAAGATGGAGGGCTACCAGCCGAGATGATGCAGTCCGCTCAACCCAATCCACACATGGATGGGCAGGGAAAGAAGTCTGCGCTGCCGATGCAACTCAGCCCAAACAAGAGGCCCAACGATGAGATAGTAGAGGAGCAAGCAGCTTTTCCGGCAGCCTATGAGCCTGCGCATTGTTCCCACGACGCCCTTCCCTGGCCAGAGACCCGGCACCTCTGGCCTGCGCAAGCCGGTATCGGTGTTTCAGCAGCCCCACTACCTGGAAAACTTCGTCCAATCCATTTTTGATGTCCTGGAGGGATCCAGCGGCCAAACCCTGGTGGTGGGGGGGGATGGCCGCTACCACAACCGCGAGGCCATTCAGATCCTGCTCAAGATGGCGGCGGCCAACGGCATCGGGCGAGTCCTGGTGGGCCAAGGAGGGATCCTCTCCACGCCGGCGGTCTCCTGTCTCATCCGCAAGTACGGCGCTTATGGGGGGATCATCTTCTCCGCCAGCCACAACCCCGGTGGCCCCCAGGGGGATTTTGGCATTAAGTACAACATCGGCAACGGCGGCCCTGCCCCGGAGAAGGTGACTGAGGCCATTTACGCCCGCACCCAGCGGATCCAGGAGTACCGCATCTGGGAAGCTCCCGATGTCGATCTGGATCGCTTGGGCGAGCAACGGCTGGGGTCCCTCACGGTGTCCGTCATCGACCCGGTGGCCGATTACTTGAGCCTGATGCAGCGCCTGTTTGATTTCGAGGCCATCCGCGACTACCTGGCTTCCGGGATCCGCATTGCCTTCGACGCCATGCACGCCGTCACCGGCCCCTATGCCCACGCCATTTTCCAGGGATCCCTGGGAGCACCAGAGGGCAGTGTGCTCAACGGGCAGCCCCTGCCGGATTTTGGCGGCGGACACCCGGATCCCAACCTGGTGCATGCCCGCCCATTGGTGGAACTGTTGTTTCGGGAAGATGGGCCGGACTTTGGGGCCGCTTCCGATGGGGATGGGGATCGCAATCTGATCCTGGGCCGCCAATTTTACGTGACCCCCAGCGACAGCTTGGCAGTCTTGGCTGCCAATGCCCACCTGGTACCCGGCTACCGAGAAGGTCTGGCGGGAATTGCCCGCTCCATGCCCACCAGCCAGGCAGCGGATCGGGTGGCGGCCAAGCTGGGGATCCCTTGCTACGAGACCCCCACCGGCTGGAAATTCTTCGGCAACCTGCTGGATGCCGGCAAGGTCACCCTCTGCGGGGAAGAGAGCTTCGGCACCGGATCTCACCACATCCGGGAAAAAGACGGGCTCTGGGCCGTCCTGTTTTGGCTGAACATTTTGGCCGTTCGACGGCAGCCGGTGCGGCAGATCGTGGAAGAGCACTGGCGCACCTATGGGCGCAACGTCTACTCCCGTCACGACTACGAGGGACTGCCGGTGGAGGTGGCCGAGGCGCTGATGGAAGACTTGCGACGCTCCCTGCCCGGGTGGGTGGGCCAGCGCCTGGGCTCCCAGCTGGTGGCCTACGCTGACGACTTCAGCTACACCGATCCCGTGGACGGCAGCACCACCAGCCACCAAGGGATCCGCATTGGCTTTGAGGAGGGATCCCGCATCATCTACCGGCTTTCTGGAACCGGCACCCACGGAGCCACCCTGCGGGTGTACCTGGAGCGGCTGGAGCTGGATCCCGCCCGCCATGGCCTGGATCCCCAAGTGGCCTTGGCCGAACAGATTCAACTGGCCGATCACCTTGCCCAGATTCGCGCCCGCACCGGTCGGCAGCAGCCAGACGTCATCACCTAGCCCGTCGCAACAGTGGACAGGGAGCCTTCCCAGGGAAGCGGGGATCAGGGCCTGAGGCCATCCCAGCCGGTCGCGTCGGCGTCGCGGAGCAAAAAGGTGCCGATAGGAGAGGTGATGGGAGAGGTCAGTTGAAAATCTCCCCGCTCTTGGGTGAGGCCCACCGGGCGACTGGGAAAGGCCACCAGAATCCCTTCCAGGCGCAGCGACTCGGCTACCGGATCGTAGGCCAGGCGCAGCTCAAAATCCCGCAGGTCGCGGCGGACTTCCACGCGGCGGATCCCTTCTTCCGTCAGGCCCAAGCGCAGCCGCCAGTGATTTTGCCATCGCGTGCCGAGGGTGGCATCCAGCTCCAGGCCATAGGTAGAGATCTGGCCCAACCGGGGATCGTAAACCGCCTGCAGGGCATAGCTGATCCCTGGTTCATACACCTCCAGGCCGGAGCGTTGATCCCGGTTAAACGTGGTGCTGCTGCGCCCCCGATATTCCAGACGGATCGGTTGCAACTGCCCTTCGTTGAGGTCGTAGGCCGTCTGCAACTGAATGTTGAACAGATCAGGGGCGGTGCTCCAGGTGAAGTTGGCGTTGAGGGTATCCCACTTCTGGGTGATGAAGTCGTAGCCAAGGCTGGTGTCCAGGCGCACCAGGTTTTTCACCTCTGCCTGCAGCTCCTGCAAGTTGCGGGAGGCAATGGCCTGCAAATCCTCCGGGGTATCGTCGGGGAAGGTCAGGGCTATCGGCAGCTCGCCGGGCAGGTCATCTTCAAAGGCAATGTAGCCTGGGGGCACATCGGGTAGGGGATCGCGGGGCGTAAAGAAGCTGATGTTGGCATTGATGCGATCCACATCTTTAGGGCTGGTGGAGAGGGTTTGGAAGGGCACAGAATTGTTGCCGTAGAAGGTGCGGCTGTAGCGCAGGTCGATGGTATTCCAGTCGGCAGGTCTGAGACTGAGGCGAGGGTTGAGGCTGACGGTAGACTCCTGGTCAGGAGTGGAGTAGAGGACTTGGGTGTAATCGATAGAACCCGGCATGAAGGTGATCCAGGGAGCCGGTTGAATATCGTTGAACTGGAGGCTGGAGCGCAGCTCGTAGCGATTGAAAAAGTGGAGACCTGCCCCCACCTCTTGATCCGGCTGTTGCTCTTGAGTCAGGGTGAGGGCGCTGCTGAGGGCAATATCGGGCGTGATGCGAATGAGGTCGGGGTTAAAGGCCAGCTCGAAGTTGCGACGCGGCTCGTTGTCGCCATTGGAACTGCTGTAGGCACGGTAGGCCAGGCGATAGGTACCTCCCCAACCGGGTGGGGTCAGTTGAGTGCCCAGCGTCAACCGCGCATCGGCAAAGTCGGGGCCATCTTTGACGCTCACCCGCTGGTTGTAGTCCAAGCGCAGATCCGATTGCAGCCAATGCACGCCCCCGTAGCGCTGAGTGTGGCTGAGGGTGAGGGGGAAGCTGTAGATGCCCCGCTCCTGGGATCCGGTGCGGCTGATGTTGAGGGTGGTGGTGGAGAGATCCCCCTGAAAGGTGGCGTTGAGGCGGAGATCGGCGTTGTCGTTGCGTCCGCCGGC
Organism: Synechococcus sp. W55.1; assembly: GCF_047461655.1. Classification (NCBI taxonomy): domain Bacteria; kingdom Bacillati; phylum Cyanobacteriota; class Cyanophyceae; order Synechococcales; family Synechococcaceae; genus Synechococcus; species Synechococcus sp. W55.1. The sequence goes on along the minus strand of NZ_JANSHN010000017.1, from coordinate 43,151 downwards.
AGGACGGTAGGTGTTGTCCAGGTTGAGGTTGAGCTGTCCCCGCAGTTGGCCTTCCTGCCCAAAGAGGTTGGCAGCGTAGAAGTCGAAGTTGTGGTCGATGCGGAAACGGCTGGAGAAGCGCTGTTGGTCAGCTTCGGTCACCAAGTAAAACTGGGCTCGCCCGTAGTTGACACTGTCCGGGATGGGCAGGATGTAGTCGTGCAGGAACCCGATGCCCACCCCTTTTTTCTGCATGACATCCAGCCGCAGGCCGCCGAAGTTGTATTCGTCGAAGCGGTAGGCCCAACTGGATTTGACAAACACCCCCTCTGTCTCGCTGCGCCCCGGCAGCACCCACTGGTGATCCCGCAGGCTGTAGATGAACAGGGGGAAATAGGCGATCTGAAGGCCCGCCCGCAGATCCCCTGCTTCTGTCAGCTCGCCGCCGGCAAACACGCGGGCGTCGTAGACGATCACCCGGTCATCGGGAAACACCTCCACCCGATCCCCTTGCACGTAGTGGGTGATGGGTGGCTCTGGCGAGGTGGTGACGGTGGCTTTCTCGAAAAAGATCTGATCCCCCAAAATGGCGGTGGTCTCTTGGCTGCGCACAAAAACCTTGGTGCCCGGCTCCTCCCCCGGCAGAATGACCAGCGAGCTCTCAAATTGGGCGGTGCGACCGGGGATATCCAGATCCAAATTTCGCCCTTCGATTTGCCGGATCCCCCGCCCTTGGGGGCCAGGGGGCTGCTCCATGCGAAAAGGGCCCTCGCTGCGCAGGCGTCGCTCCCGCCGATAAAACAGCAGCCGGTCGCCGGTGATGCGGGTGCCGTCAGCCAGTTGGATCAAGGCGTTCCCCTCGGCAATGCCCAGGTCTTGTTCGGCGATGTAGCTGAGCACATCCCCACTCACGTTGATTTGATCCGGGTCAAGGGGAATTTGCCGCTGCGCGGTGGCCGAGAGCTGCTGGCGGATTTGGGATCCCTGGCTAACGTTCCCTGTCGCCGAGACGGCATCTGCACCAGTGCCCAGATCCCGCAAAAGGGGGAACTGCTCCAGCAGTTGAGGAGCCAGGGGTGAGCCCGCAGTGGGGACAAAGGCTTCCCTGCCCCTTTGAGTGGCCATGGGGGATCCCGTCAGCCCCGACGCAGGGGCGGCATCTGCCAACACAACACCGCCCAAATCCAAGCTCCCACCGGCTTGGGAGATCAGGGGAGGAATGGTCTTGGGGGAAGCTGGGATCCGATTTAACCTTGCCTCTGAACCGGCTCCACCTTGCAGTTGGGCCGTAGCCCGGTTTTCGCCATTGGATTCCGATCGCGTTAGCGGGACGGAGTCCTTGGTGGGGCGCAGCCAGGGTTGCTCTTCCACCCGCAGGGCCTCAGCCTGAGAAGTCATGGGCTGGGAAAGCCGAAGGGAGTCCAGGGTGGGAACTGCTGCAGTGGGCGTCGCCGGTGAAGCGGGCTGGGGAGCCGGTGTTGCTTGGGCTTGCTGCGCCTGTCGCCGAGCATGGGCTGCTGCCCCTTCGGCCAACAGCCGTTGTAGCCGCTGTCGGTTCAGTTCTTCTGGCGTGAGGGGCTTTTCAGGAGAGTTGGCAAGGGGAGGGGATCCAAAGTCTGAAACCGGGGCCGTAGGGGGTGGGGTTGCCGCAGTCAAGGCCGTAGCAGGCAGGGGAGAAGCAGCCGCCGGCGGGGAGGATTGCGCCTCAACCAGGGTAATGGGATCTCCATCGGTAGGAGCAATCGGTTCTGGACTGGAAGCCCGGCGGGCCGGTTGCAGGCGCTGAGCGGGTGTTTGCGCTGACCGAAAGCGCTGGTAGCCCTCCAGAGAGAACTCCGTCCCGCCGACGCCAACAGTGGGCAGGGGGTCCAACTGGGCGAAGACGGCCTCCCCCGTCCCCAACCACAGGGAGCCGCCCCAGCAAAGAGCCAACCACTTTGCCCAAGAGCTGAAGTCAGGGGGGAAGTTGCAGGATTTCACCGTAAAAACCGCCACAGTAAAGAAAGGCCTACCCCACCGAAAATCATATTCGGCAACCAGGCAGCCAGCCAGGGATCGATGTGCTCAACTCGACCCATCGCTCGTCCCAGGCTCATCAGTACATAGTAAATAAACACCAGAACAATCGCTAGCGCCACGCCGCCGTAGCGCCCCGTTTGCCGCACCGTTTGCAGGCCCAAGGGGGCAGCCACCAAGATGGCGAAAAAGCTGGCCAAAGGAATGGCGAACTTGAGGTGGTATTCTGTCAGGCAGCGAGCCACATCGGCAGAAGGACGTTGCTCCGCTCGATATCGCTGGCACTGCTCCCACAGCTCCCCCGCCCGTTGCTCTTGGGGCACTTTTTCCGCGTACACCAGGCCCACCAGTTTGTTGACGATGTTGAGCTGCATTTCTTCCACCTGGCCTTCATAGTAGGTGCGCCCCTGCTCGTCATAACGGCGGATCACCACATCTCGCAGTTGCCACGATTGGCCCACCTGCTGCGCGGTTTGAGCGGAGATCACCTGCGGATAGCGCAGGTGGCCGGTCTCAGCTTTGCGATCCAGGATCAACAAATCCTGCATCAAGCCGGTCTCTGGGTCGAGGGATCCCACATGAAACCAGAGATCATCATCCACCTGCACGATCTCTTCTGGATTAAACAAAAGAGCATCTTGAGCCAAGATGAGGTTCTTGTTCAGGATTTTCACCTTTTGGTTGGTTTCCGGCACAATGACTTCATTGGTCAACAGCGCCAAGCCGCTGATCAGCAGGCCAATACAGAGCACGGGAATAAACACCTTGCGGTAAGGGATCCCGGCAGCGCGCAGGGCGATGATCTCGCTATCGGCTCCCATTTTGCCCAGGGTGAGCAAGGTGGCAAAGAGGCCGGCAATGGGAAAGGTGACCACCAAAATGGCGGGCAAATTGAGGATGAGAATGTGCAAAATGGTTAGCGGAGGAGCGCCCTTTTTCACCAGCAGATCAGTGTAGATAAACAGCTGGTTGCCCAGCATCATCACCGTGCCCCCGGCCACCCCCAGAAAGAAGGGGCGGATCATCTCTTTGAAGAGATAAAACTCCAAAAAGGCAGCTCCCAATCTCAGGGATCCCCAAAAGCTGCCCGCTTGAGCAGGGGTTCTGCGCAGTTTGCCCTCGGCGAGTGGAGCCGTCATGACATCACCTCGGATCACAACCTCAGCCAAACCTGGACGATCAAAAACCACAGATGGCTCCCCGAGGGGGGATCCCATCAGAGGGCGTCGGTGATGCGAAACTGAAACATGCCCTGCTGTTGCCCGTCCCCTTCGACGGTGTATTCATCTTGTTTTATGTTCAGGGTAACCAGCTTGCCACTGAGGCGATTGGCGCCCCGGCACATCTGATCCAGCGCGTTGCGGCCCGGCAGAGCTTGGGTGCTCTCCCCGGGAAGGCGGCCGACCTCTCCCCGATCGCAGAGCACCACAGGAGCCTGTTCGGCGCTGATTTTGAAAATTTGTTCTCGGTCAAAGTAATCGGCGCGATCCCCTTCGATGGCGCGGTTGGCCTGCACAATAACCACATTGCCGAAGAAGCGGGCATCGCCGCTGGCTTGGTCGATCTCCACCCGGTCGGCGTAGATCACCGTCGGCTGATCCACATCGGCCTGGGTCTCCGGGTTTTGTAGCCGCCGCGCCAGCCACTCCCCCTCGATCTGCTCGATCACCACCTCTCCCCGCAGCTCCACTTTCTCAGGGGTGATGGTGGCTTGGTTGGCCTTGGCCCTACGTCCCCGCTGGATAAACTCGACGGCATCGCTAAACTCGGAAGTACCGGTGCGGGAGTTGTAAACCAGGCGGGCAGCCCGCACTTCGGTTTCGGCTTGGCGCAGCTCCTCTGTCAGGGATCCCTCGCTGGGCGCCGGAGTGAAGGTAGCCATCTGCCGGTAGAGGACGTTGTCTTCAAAGAGGAAGATCTTGTCGCGGTGGTTGCCCTCCAGGCGGGCGGAGGTGAGCACCCGTCCGGGTTCTTCCAGGGTAACTCCTCCCGTCAACAGACTTTGGGATTCGCGGCGGCGGTAGGTGCCCTGGGCCGCCTGGATGATGGTTTCCCCCTGGCGGATCTCCAGGTTGCCTTCGCCTTGGGCAATTTGTGTGTTGCGGTCGTACGTGAGGCGGTCGGCAATGATGGTGACTTCTTGATCCTGTTGGTCTGGGGTCGCCTCCGGGCCGGGAGAGGCCTGGGCCAAGCGCAGATCGGCCAATAAGGGATCCCGGCTGCTGTCGCCGGCCACCTCCTGTAACACCACGCCGCCGGAGAGAATGCTTTGGGCCTGTTGCCGCAGGTAGGTGCCCTGGGGAGCGCGAATTTCGATGCCACGTTCGCGAATGCGCAGGTTCCCTTTCCCCTGAGCCACTTGTTGGGTGCGGTCGTAGGTGATCTGGTCGGCGGTGATGGTGATGGAAGCGGGATCCGCTGCAGCACTGGCCACCCACTGGGAAGCGCTGGCGGGATCGGTCGGGGGGGCGGCTGCCGGGCTGTCGGTGCGCAGCACCACCAGCTTGCCCTGCTGAGCGCTGAGAAGGGCAAATTGAAAGTTAAACGAGCCAGAGCGGCCCTGCAACACCATTTCCCGGCCTTTGAGGGTGAACTCCGCGGGCACCTCGATGCGTTCTTCGGGGGTGACTCTCAGGGCGCTGGTCAAGAGCAAGCTGCCATCGTCGCTCCTCACCTCCACCTCGCCATCCAAATACAGCTCGTCGGCGGTGGCATTGTAGCGGGCTCGCTTGGCCCGCCAAGTCATCTGCTCGCTGCTATCAAAAAAGGGATCCGGCACCCCTTTTTGCCGGTCGGCACCTTCTCCGTAGAAGTAGCCGTGTGCCCCCTGTTCAAATACCTGTTGCCCAGCTGCCAGATCCACCTGCTCGGCAATCAACCGCCAACGCTGATGGCCTCCCCGACGACCCAAGATGTCTACCCTGCGGCTGACCGAGAGGGGCTGATCGGGGGAAGGAGACTCCACCTTCACTTCTTCGATGTCGATCAACAAGGCCCAGCCCACCAAAGCAGCCAAGATGCTGCTCCCCAACAGCGCCACCCCCAGGTTGGAATTGAAGAATCGCCGCATCCTGTTTTCGCTGCCGCCTCACCTCGACCCGAACTGACCACTCCCCTTGGAGCCAACGCTCTGAGCTAGCACTCTAGGCTGTAGCTTATCCCATTTTGCCGGCTGCACCGGGGGGATCCCGCGCACACCTAGCCTTAAGCCGACTTTTCAGCCTTCAGCCATAGCGGCTGAGGATGAACCCTAGCCCCAGAAACAGCCCCAGCCAAAAATGGAGACTGACGGCGATGAACTTGGAGTGGCTAATCCGCTGCGGCTGATCGTGATAGGTACCCAGCAGGCGGGAAAGCCGCACTGCAAACGGGATCCCCGCCAAACTCAGCAGTGTCCAAGCCGGAAAGATCCCCAGCCCCACAAACAGCAGCATCAAGGCAAAAAGGCTGCTGCAGAGCCAGGGGATGAGGCGGGCCGAGCGCAAAGTCCCCAGGCGGGCCACCGGCGAGCGCTTGCCGCAGGCTAGGTCATCCTGCACTTGATGGAAATGGGAACAAAACAAGATCAAGCTGGTCGCCATCCCCACCACCAGTGAGGCTGCCAACCCCGGCAGCGACCAGGTCTGGCTTTGGCTGTAGTGGGCGGCCAAAACCGCCAGCGGCCCAAAGCTGAAAAAGCAGAGGATCTCGCCCAGGCCCTGATAGCCCAGGCGCAGGGGCGGCCCCTGGTAGGCATAGCCCAGCCCGCAGGCCACCAGCACCAACAGCAGCACCGTGGGATCCGATTGCCGCCAGCTCAGCCACAGGATCCCCAGCAGCCCCAGAGCCAAAAAGGCATTCCCCACCCAAAACACCCGCCCCGGCTTGCCTGTCAGGTTAACCAGGGAGTGGAGTTTGTTTTTGTCCACCCCTGTCTGGGCATCGAACACGTCGTTGCTGAGGTTGACCCAGGCCAAGATGCAGATGGCAGCTCCCCAAAACACCCCCAAAACCCCCAAATCCAGTACCCCTGACTGGGCGTAGGCAATGGCGGATCCCACCCAGATGGGCATGATCGCCACGCTGTACATGGGGGGCTTAAGGGCAGCCATCCACAATTGCCGGCGGGAGGGGTCACTCCATGCGACCTCTGCTGCTGGCTGCACTTGGCCGACATCTGGATTCATGGGAGTTCTCCTTGGGAAGCAAGCCTGCTCTGGGGCCTGTCTCTGGATCTGTCTACAACCATCTGCTCTGTAGGGTAGAGCGCCTGAGAAAGCATCCCCCAGGATGCTAAGAAACTTTGCAGTCCGTGAAGAAGCTCCTCAGATCTGGCCCCCAGAAGCTCAGGCTGCCGGCCCTTCTCCTAATCTCTTATCCTAAAGTCATCTTCTGCCGGTCTCCATCGACGGGTGTCCTGTTTTCGGCCAAGGTGGGATCGTCTTCTTTTTCTTGCGCATGACCTCTTCTCTTTCCCCTTGGAATGCCCACGGTACGCTTGAGTGCCTGGAGTGGCCGAGAGCATGGCCGCCGACTCGCACTTCTACCTGGACGGACGAGGCGAGGGATCGGCGCCACTGGGATCCCTTCCTAACCGCCTGCCAACAGATGGCGCGGGCGCGGGGCGTGCCCCAAATCCTCAGCTTGTCCCAGCCCATCCCAGAGCTGGATCCGCTGGCGGTGCTGGCCCAGAAGCTGGGTTCTCTCCCCACGAACCGATTCCCGAGCTACTGTTATTTCTCCCACAAGGCCCGCGGGGAAAGGGTGCGGGTGCTGGGGTGGGGATCCCTGCGGCGGGTCGATCTCTCGGGAGAAGGGGGCTTGCAGGCGGCGCGGATTTTTGTGGAAGAGCTGCAGCCCCATTTCCATACCGCTTGCGTCGGCAGAATGGAGCCCCCTGAGGTGGGGGGATCCCCAGGCAGCCGGCAGGAACGCCCTCTGTGTTTCTGTCGCCTCAGTTTCAGCCCCAGGAGCAAAGGGGGGGCAGCGCTGGTGCTGCCACGTTGGCAACTGTTGCAGGTGCCAGACTCCTGGGGATCCCTGACGGTAGCGCGGCTCAATCTGGAAATTGCTCCCGAAAGTGACCTAGCAGCTTTGGCCGGGCAGATCACCGCCTTTTTTGCCCAAATGGAGCGCCTTTCTCGATCCCCCTTGCCCTTGTGGGAATTGCAAGCTCCCGTGCCGGTGGAGGTGGAGGAAGCTGCCCTCTTGGGGCGCATCCAAAAAGCCCTGCAGGCGATTCGGGCGGGATTCTTAGAAAAGGTGGTGCTGGCAGAGGCTGTGGATCTGCACTTGCCTGCCTCGCCATCGATCCCGCCTCTGCTGGCTTATCTGGAAAAGCATCATCCCGATTGCAGCATCTTTGCCTTCGCCGCTCGCGCTACTCGGACGGAGTCCCTGGGGGCAGACAGGCGGGGGAGTTCGCCGGCCAGTCCTCTCCCTCTGACCCAAGAGGGGATCTCTCCCCAGGTTTTCTTGGGGGCCACTCCGGAGCGCCTGCTCTCTGTGTGGCAAGGTCGGGCGCAGATCGATGCCTTAGCCGGCTCTGCAGCCCGTGGAGCCACCAGCCACCAGGATCAGGTGCTGGCCGAGAGGTTGCTTTGCAGCCCCAAAGACCGCCGCGAACACCAGTGGGTGGTGCGCTCGATCCAGGAGGCTCTGGGTCGGTTGGGGATGGATCCCTGCATTTCCCCTCAGCCTCGGCTGCTCCGTTTGGCCAACATCCAGCATCTGCAAACTTTGATCGAGGCCGAGCTCCCCGCCGATGTGCATCTGTTCGACCTGCTGGCCCAGCTCCACCCGACGGCGGCAGTGGGAGGGTATCCCCAGCAGGCGGCGCTGCAGTGGCTGGAGCGGTTGGAACCCTTTGATCGCTCTAGCTATGCTGCTCCTTTGGGCTGGGTAGATTTACAGGGCAATGGCGAGTTTGTGGTGGGGATCCGCTCCGCCCTGATTCGGGGGGATCGAGCCCGTCTGTATGCCGGTGCCGGGATTGTGGCCGACTCCAACCCAGAGCAGGAACTGGCCGAGATTCGTCTGAAGCTGCGCTCTCTGGTGCAGGCTCTGGCCCTACGCCCTGCGGCTCTCCCGCTCCCAAGCCTCTGAGAGAGGGGATCGAGAGGGTGTTTCTGCCGCCACTGCGCGAGGTTGATACGAACCGCTCCACGAACCGCTACAGTGAGAAAGCTGGTCTTTGATTGGCCTCGGTGTTCTCTGCGGCATGGCGACCCTAAATCCCACCCATCCCCCTCGTATGGCCGGATCCCGCGCGCAAGTGGGGCTTTGGCCCGGCCTGATCCAGCACTATCGGGAATGGCTCCCCGTCAGCGCTAGCACGCCTGTGGTCACGCTACATGAGGGCAACACGCCCCTGGTGCCTTCCCCGGCTTTGAGCCAACGGCTGGGGCGAGACTGCCAAGTTTACCTGAAGCTGGAGGGCCTCAACCCCACCGGTAGTTTTAAGGATCGGGGTATGACGATGGCGGTGTCCAAGGCCAAAGAGGCCGGAGCAGAGGCCGTGATCTGCGCCAGTACCGGCAACACCTCGGCGGCTGCCGCTGCCTTTGCAGCCAAAGGGGGTCTGCGGGCCTATGTGCTGATCCCAGATGGCTATGTGGCCAAGGGCAAACTGGCCCAAACCCTGATGTATGGGGCGGAGATCATCGCCATTCAGGGCAACTTCGACCAAGCGCTGGCCATGGTGCGGCAACTGGCGGAAACCTACCCAGTGGCTTTGGTGAACTCGGTTAACCGCTTCCGCTTAGAAGGGCAAAAAACCGCCGCCTTCGAGGTGGTGGATGCTTTGGGGGATGCCCCCGATTGGCTCTGTATCCCGGTGGGCAACGCGGGCAACATCACCGCCTACTGGATGGGGTTTTGCCAGTATCGCCAGCAGGGCAAGGCTACCCGTCGCCCTCGTCTCTACGGCTTCGAGGCTGCCGGTGCTGCTCCCATGGTGTTAAACCGGGTGGTGGAACACCCAGAGACGGTGGCCACAGCCATTCGCATCGGCAACCCTGCCAGTTGGGTGAAGGCCAAGGCGGCAGTGCAGGTGAGCGGCGGCCAGGTGGATAGCGTCACCGATGAGGAAATTCTGGCGGCCTATCGTCTCCTGGCCGCAGAGGAAGGGATCTTTTGCGAGCCGGCCAGTGCAGCCTCGGTGGCAGGATTGCTGAAATGGCGAGAGCAGGTGCCTGCCGGGGCACAGGTGGTGTGTGTGCTGACGGGCCATGGCCTCAAGGATCCCGACACGGCTACCCACCAGGGATCCACCCCCATCCACACCGGCGTTGTCCCTGAGCTGTCCGCTGTTGCCCGTCTGATGGGTTTTTAGGAGAGTCGATAAGTCGATACCGGTCAGGCAGCCTGCGACTTCATGGGCTCCGAGCAGGCCAAAATGAACTGGTCGATCTCCAGCAGGATGCGTTCTGCCTCGGCCAGAGAGGCCGGTACGCTTGCCAGCACCTGGGCATCTACTTCCGCAGCCTGCTCCGCTTCTTGCAAGAGGTTCATCGAGTCATGGCCGAGCAGGAGCTCCAGCTCGTTCAGGGTTACCATGGCCAGTTGCTGTTCGGCTTGATGGAGCTTATTTCGTAAAGTCTGAACTTGTTCGGTTTGCGCCTTCAGCCCGACTTCCGCCTGCTCCGCGCGAGACATAGCCAGTTGTGCAGCCTGCTGGGCCTCATCCCGCTGAGCTTTCAAGAAGGCCATCTCTTGCTCCAATTGGGCCAATCGCTCCTGCAGGCTGTAAATGTGCTGATCCCGGTCTCCCAAAGCTCGCTCTAGCTCGCGATTTCGAACTTCCATCTGCTGACGAGCTTCGTTCGCTTGGGCTAGCTGTTCCGCCAAGTTTGCCATTTCCTCTTCCACGTTGGTAAGCCGACTCAAGCGTTCCAAAACCTGAGCATTTTCCGCTTCAAGTTTCTCAATCAGCGCTTGAGCGCTCAACAGTTCTGCTTTGGTGGAGTCCAGCTCGCCACAGACTTGATCGTAGTTGGCGATTAGCTCGCCAAGCCGGGCTTCTTTGGCTTGCAGTTCTTCTCGCAAGGAGTTCATCCAGCGGTCGCTCTGCTCAATCCGCTGTTGCAAGAGCGGCAGTTGAACCAGAGCTTGTTGGGCAGCACTGAAATAGCCAAGGAGTCGTTTGAAGTGGCGCTGTAGGTGGCTGTGGGACTGATCCAATTTGTCGAAGGCTTCGTTGAGAGAGAGATAGGCCTCGCACAGTTTCATGTAGCGCCGAGCCACAGAATCAGGATGATCCATAGGGTTATAGAGTCCAGGTGGGGGTGCCGTGTCTATTTTATGCTGTTCATTCTATTGGCCAAGCCTGGAGAAGGAGGCATTTGATACAACAACTGGGGGCTTAATTTTACTTTAATATCCGGTGCCCCAATCTCTCTTGCGAGCCAAGGCCAAAGATTCTGCCCCAATACAGCTTCAGACGTTACCCACAGGCTACACAGAGACTAAAGCGGCTCCTCAAAAGCAATTGAAATCTTGTCTTGACCACACAACCGGTTCATCTACATATTTAGTGTTCATGAGAAGATGCCCACGAGCTCTAGCGCTAGATGTGCTGCAAAAGTAGGGCTCTTCATGGCTCAAACCGGCTGCGCATTGGGGATCCCTAGCTTCTCCAAATAGGCGGCTGCCCGCAGCAACTTGGCTTCTTGGTAGGGGGCGGCCACCAGTTGTACGCCAAAAGGCAGGGATCCACTCTCGCGCAACGGCAGCGAAAGCACCGGCAGACCGATAAACGAGAGGGGCTGGGTGTAGAGGCCGAGGTTGGGCCGGGTGAGAACTTCTACCCCATCGATCACCATCTTCTCTTGGCCAAGTAAGGGGGCAGAGCAGGGGGTGGTGGGGGCAATGAACAGATCGATCTCCTGAAAAATGGTCTGCACCTGCTGGCGGTACCAGCGGCGAAAGCGCTGTGCCTGCAAGATCCAACTGGCGGGCAGCAAAGCTCCGGCCAAAAAGCGATCCCGGGTGGCCGGGTCAAAGTCGTGGGGGCGAGTTCGCAGGTTGGGCAGGTGCAGGTTGGCTCCCTCGGCAGCCGTGATCAGGTAGGCGGCGGCGCGGGCGCGCTGGGCTTCCGGGATCCGCACAGTCTGGCGGGCCCCCAGGGCTTGGGCCACTTTTTCTACTCCGGCCAAGATGGGGAGCTCTGCCCCTCGGGCAAAGTAATCATCCGCCACCGCGATGCGCAAGCCTTCGATCCCCTGCCCCAACTGCCCAAAGGTGGGATCCACAGGACGCCGGGTACAGACGGGATCTTGGGGATCCGGCCCTTGCATAACATCGAAGCTGAGGGCAATATCGGCCACCGAACGGGCCAAGGGGCCCACGTGGTCGAAGCTGGCGGCAAACAGAGCCACCCCTGCCCGCGACAGACGGCCATAGGTGGGCTTGAGGCCGTAGACGCCACACAAAGAGGCCGGTACCCGAATCGAGCCGTTGGTGTCGCTGCCCAGGGCAAGGGGCACCAAACCTCCTGCCACCGCTGCTGCCGAGCCGCCAGAGGATCCCCCCGCACTGCGGTTGAGATCGTGGGGGTTGTGGGTGGGGCCGTAGTGGCTGTTTTCGGTGACGAAGCCGTAGGCGTACTCGTCCATGTTGAGGGTGCCCACCAAGATCGCCCCTGCCTGCTTGAGACGAGCCACCACTGTTGCATCTTGGATGGCCGGGGGGTTCTCGCGGTTGATTACTGAGCCAGCTAGGGTGGTGAGGCCGGCCACGTCAAACAAGTTCTTGACGGCAAAGGGCACCCCTGCCAGCGGGCCCACCGGGATCCCTTGAGCCACCTGTCGATCCACCTGCTCCGCTGCTTGCAGAGCCGATTCCTCCAGCACGGCTGTGAAGGCATTGAGCTGGGGATCCCGCCGGCGAATCCGCTCCAGACAGGCGGCCACCACCGCTTGGGCACTCACGGATCCCTGGCGGACAGCCCTGGCAATGGAGACCGCGTCGGCGCTGCCGAGAAGATGGGGATCGCCGGTCATACTTGCGAGTCAAAGGTGGGAGCTGGCTCAACCGTCGGCGGCAGTGGGAACTCCAGCACCTGCTGAGCAATGGGCAAAAAGCGGGCAAAGTTTTCGATCACCCCTGCTCGGTGGTCGGGATGCAGGGGCAGTTGCAGCAGTTGGGCCATCTGGTCGACGTAGGTTTCCGGATCCCAGGGTTGCATGGTTCTAGGGTCAGCAGGCCGGTTGCGGCAAAGATACCACAAGCTCGCCTGCGAACACCACCAGGCAGCCTCCAACAACAAGACCGTCGTTGGCTAGGGAGCGGCCATCTGCACAGCGTTGCCCTGCAGCGACCAGAAGCGCTCGTTGGGCAAGACAGGACGGGTTACCGCTTGCCGTTCCAGCTCCTCCAGAGCGACGCGGCGGCTACTTGCAGAGCTATTGGCGGCAGCGCTGGCCTGTAGGCGTTTTCGGAATAGGCGCAACTGCTGCTGCTCCGCGGCGGGAGAGACATGCTGGGCAAAGAGGGGATGCAAGACCTTCTCTTCCTGCTCAAACTGGGCCCGCAGTTTCCGATAGAAGTGAAGGGCAGCAGAGGGATCCACCTGCTGGGGAGTGCGCTCTGATTGGTGCAAAAAGCGCGTCAGCTCCGGGATCTGATCCCGCAGATGTTGCTCCAGCCGCTCAATTTGGTCGCTAAGGTGGGGATCCCCCTGGAGAGCCGACCTGAGCAGGGGGTAGAGAACATGGCGCTCCAGTTGAATGTGGCGGGAGAGGCGCTGTCGCAACCTTTGTACACAGAGGCGTCGCTGCTCCAGATCCAACTCCGGCGCTCGAGACAGGCGAGTCAAAAACTGCAGGATGACGCGGTGCTGTTCAGCACAAAGGGCAACCAGCGTACCGGCAGAGGCTGAAGAGGACATGGCATTCACAGCAGAAAAGTTTCATCCTAGCTTAACTTTGTCAAGAAATGGTGGCTTGCGTAAGGGTACGGGAATAGCGCAGGTGTCTTGGATACACTCGGGCAGCAATCCTGGGAAAAGTTGTCCAGATCTGAACTCCGGCAACGCCACTCTCTAGGCTTGCACAGGCCAGCGGCGTTTCCAAGCAGAAGTGGGCTCCAAAGGGGATCCCTGCTGTTCCCGTTGGCGTTGCAGACGGATTTGCGCTCTATCTCCTTTCAAGGTGGGATCCCGGTAGGGCACGGCAGCGCGAGTTTTCAGGTGCTCCCACTCCATGGGGGAAAGAGGCGGCAGGTGGTCAGGTTGGGGCGAGGCCACTGTCCCCGGCCAAGGACGACCTACCGGGGGGGTAGAGCCGATGAAAAGCCCTGCTTCCAACAGAGCCGCTCGCACCGCCGCTGCACAGGAATAGGTGGCCAAAATGCCGGTTGGTCGCATCCGTTCAGCCACGGCCCGCAGGAAATCCACCGTCCACAGCTCTGGGCAAACAGAAGGCGAGAAGGGATCCAAAAACACCGCATCTGCCCACCCCAGCGGCACCTGCAACACCGTTTGCCGGGCATCGCCCCACAGCAGCATTCCGCGCCAGCGCTCCGATTGCCAGGATCCCTGTTCAATCCAGTGTTGCCATTCTTGCCCAAAGCTCCAGTCGGATCCCACCCCTGCCTGCCAAGCTTGCCGGGGTACTTCCGGGGATCGCTCCAGGCCGATTACCTCCACAAGACAATCGGGCCGGATTTGCCAAATGGTTTCTAGGGCAAGGCCGGAGTTGTAGCCCAGGCCAAAGCAAATATCCAAAAGGCAAATGGGCTGGGCGGGATCCCGTTCCAACGGCAGCCGATCCAGCCGGCAAGGGCGGACAAACTTCTCCAGAGCCTCCTGAGCGGCACCACTGACGTTGTGAAAAGCCTGTCCAAACTCTTCCGAGAAAAAGGTCAGGGATCCATCCCCTGTGGTCAGCACCTGCCACCGAGTCTCCATTGCCTGCTGTTGTCTCTATTTTCAGTTGGGCGATTCTTTGATAGCTTGAGAACGTTGAGATGTGTTTCGCAGCTCACCGGCAGGGCTCTCGACATCCCTGAGTAGGGAGGATATTTCAACAGCTATGTCTTTACTGGATTGGTTTGCGGAACGGCGCAGACAAACCTCTCTAAACCTGACAGGTAGCAGCCCCTTCGACAAAGAGCGTCAGGTGAGAGAAATTGCCGATGGCCTCTGGCAAAAGTGTCCTGCCTGTGACACCCTGACCTACACCAAGGATCTGCAGCAAAACTGGCAAGTTTGCCCCAGCTGTGGGCATCACCACCGCATTACAGCCCCAGAGCGTCTGGAACAGCTTTTGGATCCCGGATCCTGGCAGCCCCTGGACGAACACCTGGCTCCCACGGATCCCCTGCACTTTTTCGACCAAAAGCCCTACTCCGAGCGCTTGGCCACCTACCAGGAGCGCACCCAGCTCAAGGATGCCGTCCTGACAGGGTTGGGAAGCCTGGAAGGGATCCCGGTGGCGATTGGGGTGATGGACTTTCGCTTTATGGGCGGCAGCATGGGCTCGGTGGTAGGCGAGAAGATTGCCCGCCTCACGGAACGGGCCACCTGCGATCACCTGCCTTTGATCCTGTTTTCGGCTTCGGGGGGAGCCCGCATGCAGGAAGGGATCCTCAGCCTCATGCAGATGGCCAAGACCTCAGCCGCCCTACAAAGGCACCGCGACGCCGGACAATTGTTCATCTCTGTGCTCACCCATCCCACCTATGGCGGGGTAACTGCCAGCTTTGCCATGCTGGGAGATTTGATCCTGGCCGAGCCGGGCGCGCAGGTGGGGTTTGCCGGGCCCAACGTAATCGAGCAAACCATCGGCAAGGGCAAGCTGCCAGAAGGCTTCCAAACCGCCGAGTACCTGCTGGCCCAAGGGCTCATCGACGCGATTGTGCCCCGCACCGAGTTGCGCAAGCGCCTGGCCCAGTTGCTCTCCATGCACCGCCCCCGTTTGCATGTGTCCCTTCCTTCAATCAGCTCAGAGGCTTTAACCCTGCAGCCCATGCTGTAGGTAGATCCGCCTAAGATGCGGAATTTGTGGCCGAGGCCGGATCCCTTCCCTGCGGAGGGTGTAGTCATTAGTGGAGAGATATTGGGTTCCATCAGACTTCTCTCCGGCTCCTGGGGTGGGGGGGCAGGTGTTCTGGGATGGAGCCGTACTGTCCCCTGCGGATCTTCCAAGATTTCCTGGTGCGAGGCAGCGGATGGTGTTAAGGTGGGGCATGAGGTCTTGACCGGAAACGATGAATTTTAAGCCGCGCATCCGTACTGCTGAGACTCCACAAGGGCAAAAACTGGCGATTGTGCCGCTGGAGGGTCGTTTTGATGCCAAGGCTGCTTCAGAAGCTCGGCAGTTGCTCCAGCAAGTTATAGATTTCGGTTACACCAATATGTTGATCGATATGTCGTCGGTCACTTTTATGGACAGCTCTGGGCTGGGGGTGTTGATCTCTGCTTTGCGCAAGTGCCGTGCTGCTGGGGGCAACCTCAGCCTCTGTTGCGTGCCGGAAAATGTGGCCCTCGTCCTCAACCTCACCTCTATGGAAAAGGTATTGACCTGCTTTAGCGACCTGGAGACCGGCATTGCCAACTTTTCCAGCGCTCCTACTGCTCGTTAGGCCGACATTAGGCCTTACTTTTGGGGATCCCCCGATGCTCTTTTCAGCCCATCAGCGAATTCTGGTGATCCCTCTAGCAATTTTCTCAACAATCTTCAGCCATGCCCCAGACCGGCCTCGATACCTTTCAGCTTCTCTACCGGCACCACCGTGGCCCCAGCTTCTGCGAGCGCATGCTGGCAACAGCTCCTGGGCGCTTTAACGAGGCGTTTTGGCAGTTCTGGCAGATGCACATTGAGCCCTGCCTGCCTCCTGCACCGCGCTTGTTGGATCTGGGAACCGGGCCGGGGTTTGCTCTGGGTCAGTGGGCGCAACGCTATCCCGGAGGACACTTCATCGGGGTGGATGTGATGCCCTACATGTTGGAGCGAGCGGCGGCAGATTTGAAGGGGATCCCTGGAATCCAGCTGCTGCAGGCCGACCTGCACGACCCTCACTTGCCGCTTGCGGCCAACAGCATCGATGCAGCTCAGGCAGTGGTGGTGTTGCACGAGATGGTGCAGCCCTTGCGCCTGTTGCAGGAGGTGCTGCGTCTGCTCAAGCCGGGGGGGCGATTTTTGCTGGTGGATTGGGTGCGCGCTCCTCTCAGCCTCTACTTCGACGCCGATACAGAGGCCCAACTCTTCCAGCCCGATACCCCTTTGGAAACACTGCTGGATCAGTTCACCCACTTCTGCGAGCACAATCGCTTTAGCGCCGAAGACCTGGTGTGGTTGCTGGAGAAGGTGGGTTTCGCAGTGGTGGCTCAGCAGCTCTACAACCAAAATCGCTTTGTGCGACTTGCAGCCGAAAAGCCTATCTCCTGAATGTCCAACTGCCCATAACGAGATGTTTTGGACTACGGAGTGCAGAATAGACCAATAAACAGAACAGTGTCCAAATCAATTCAGATTACTCTCGCTGTTTTCGTTCATGGCTGCAGGGATCCGATGGTCAGGCTGCGCCTGGGCAAACACCTGCACTTCAGTGCTCATTTTGCGCAGTTGGCGGGCCAACTTGATCGCCTTGTCGCGGGGAAGGGGTGGGCTCACCACCGCCGGCAGACAGCCCAATAGGGGTTTCAGGGCCGTCTTGGGCAGGCGTGCGTAGAACGATAAAGCCGAGAGGATATCCTCTTCAAAATAGGGGTTGCGATACTCTAGGAGGCGCACCTGATACAGCTCTGGGGGAAGAGGCCGTCCTTGGGTTAAGCGAATCAGGGATTCCACCGTTCCCATCACATAGAGTTGATCGCCTTCTTTCAACAGGGTCTTGCCCTCTTTTTGCCAGATCTTGGGAAAAACACAGGGTTTCCCCGGTCGGGAGCGATGCAGCAAGATCACCAGGTCATAATCCTGGGCCAGTTGGTGCAAGGATAGCCCCAGGTAGTGGCAATGGGCAGAGACCTCCAGCAGCGTCACCAGCAGAGTTTCCCCTTGCCAAGCCAGAGTGCCGTAGACGGATCCCACCAGTGCTGCGGTGGCAAAAGCCCGTGCCCCCAGCCCGGTAGCGCTGTAGCTGATCCCCAGGGTCTGCATGTGGCGCTGCATGCGAGCCGCCAATTCGGGATCGGTAACCCGCAAAATGGTGCGGATCCCCGGTTGCAGGCTGTGGGCCGTCAGGGCCGTCTCCAGGTTGGTGAGATCGTCAGGGGTGGTGCAGATTAGGCAGCGGCTGCCCTGAATGCGAGCCTGTTGCAGCGTGCTTGCCAGGGCGTAATCCCCACGAATCACCACTGCCCCCTCCCGTTCCGCCGCCTCCAGCAGAGGGTTCTCGGTATGAGGATCCACAGCCACCACCTCATAGCCCATCTGCCGCAACAACTGCAGCACCAAATAGCTCAGCCGCCCCAACCCTGCGATCACCACATGATCCTCTTTGGGCATACGGGCAGCCCGACCCAAGCCAAAGCGACTGCTCACCAATTTGTCGGTCACCAAGCCGTAAATCAACCCCACCAGGGCAGCCCCCACCAAGGTCATCATCACCGCCAGCACCTTCACCCCCAGCGGTGTTTCCGGCTGTTGAAAAGCCTCAATATCCCCGTAGCCCCCTGTCAGCACCACGATCGTCAGCAAAAGCCCATCGATGAGGGGTTTGCCGATCATCCTGAAGTTGATCACCCCCAGCACCAGCATGGCCCCCAAGGTGAAGGTGAGGGTGCGCACGATGGGCTTGACCTGTAGGAGTCCCTGCACTCCTCTGCGCAGCCAAGACCCAAGGGATCCCTGCCCCAACGACCTGCCTTGCCGTTGTTGTCGCTTGTCCTGCATCTGGCCGCTGGCCCAGCGCTGTGCCCGTGAGGAGCCCCGTCGCCCGTTGCGTTCCAACAGTTGCAGGTAGGCTCTGGGATCGCAAATGACCAAAACGCGATCCCCCTCCAGCAGCTCTGCCTCGTGGTCAAAGTCGTCGAAAACTCGCTGTTTGGAAAAGTCAGAAAGCCCATCTACCGGGTAATGAAACAGCACCCGCGCCCCAAAAGTTTCCTCCAGCTCCGAGAGGGGCATATGCAGCAGGCGGGAGTTGTATCCGATGGTCAGCTCCACCACGTTCCAGAGGGTGGTCTCTCGGTCTGAGACAAAGTAAGCCGGATCTGCCAGCTCTGGCGGGAGTGTGGCCGGCTGGGCTTCCAGCTGGGGCAGCTCAAAGTAGCCAACAAATTCGTCGGAAACAGCCTTAAGGGCAAAAGCCGGGGCAGCCAAAGCCGCCACCGATAGGGAAAAATGCTGCGGCAAAGCCGAGTCGAGATAGCGGGCAAGGCTGTGGTTGAACAGACGGGAGACGACACGCACCTGTGGATTGAGATCTCGAATCAGCAAAGCCAGCTCGAAATTGGCTTGGTCGCTGTCCTCCAGGAGCAGCGCCACCCTAATCCGCTCGATCCCAGCCCGCTGCAACACCCCCGGCTGGCGGGGATCCGCCTGTAGGTATTGCCACTGCTCTTCCAAATGAGGGGGCAGATCGGGAGCAACTACTACAGCGCGATGTCCAAAAGCTTCTAGGGCTTGGAGAGTGAGCTCCACCAAATCGTTGTAGCCGCAGACAAGGATAGAGACGCCCGGATCCCTGCTATTCTCTTGCACCTGTGCATGAGGCGATCTCGAAAGGGAGCTCACCATAGCTCTGTCATCTACCCTGCTCCCTTTATACCCGAAGCCTCTTCAGCTTTCGCGAGTGCTGTCAATACCGCTGACCGCAAAGCCCTGGGTAGAGACCCGTTGCTCAACAAGACCGGCTGCGTTGCTGGCCATCTCAGGCGCTGTCGAGGACAAGGGGAAGCGACCCAGTTTCATCCCAAAGGGTGAGAAGTGAGAACAACTCCCAAGAGCTTGACCTGGTACTTGAGATCTCCTATCATTGCCTCAAGGCAAAGTTCTTGAATAAAAGTCTCAATAAGGTTGGCCCAAGATAAGAGCCAACAGAGTGAGGCTTGCGGGGACTGTCTTTGTCCTTTGGGCTTGGCTTTCCGGTGCTTTCTCAGAGAGAGCCTGGCCGGTGGAGCTGTGTCTCTTGAGATGTTTTTGAACTTAGGAGTTGGGTATGCGCTTATCGCGACGGCAATTTGTCAGTGGAGCCACGCTAGGTTCTGCGGCTCTGGCAGCAGGGTCTCTTCTGCGTCCGGCCCATGGCGCCAATCGGGAAGTGAACCTCTACACCTCGCGGCACTACGGCACAGACGAGAAATTGTACGAACTTTTCAAGCAGAAAACGGGCATTACCGTGAATTGGGTGCAGGGCAACGCCGATGAGATCGTCCAGCGCATCCGCAGCGAGGGATCCAACAGCCCCGCCGACATCTTCATGACGGTGGATATTGCCCGGTTGTGGCGCGCTCAGAACGAGGGCTTGTTTCAACCCATCCAGTCGGAGACGCTCTCCAAAAATATTCCCGAGTCTCTGCGGGATCCAGAGGGGTACTGGTTTGGCCTCACCAAACGAGCCCGGGTGATCATGTACAACAAAGACAAGGTGGATCCCAAGGAGTTGTCCACCTATGAGGACTTGGCAAACCCCAAATGGCGGGGCAAGGTGCTCACCCGCTCCTCCAGCAACGTTTACAGCCAATCCTTGACGGCCTCGATCATCTTGGCCCACGGGATCCCGGAAACGGAGCAATGGGCCCGGGGCTTGGTGGCCAACTTTGCCCGTCCGCCGGAAGGGGGAGACACGGATCAGATCAAGGCCGTGGCCGCCGGGGTGGGAGACGTGGCTTTGGCCAACACCTACTATTTGCCCCGTTTGATCAAATCCGACAATCCAGAAGATCGCGCCGTAGCCGAGAAAATCGGCGTCTTCTTCCCCAACCAAGAGGATCGCGGCACCCACGTCAACATCAGCGGGGCCGGCATTCTGAAAACAGCTCCCAACAAAGACGCGGCCATCCAATTTTTGGAGTTTCTCTCCGGGCCAGAGGCGCAGGCCATTTTTGCCCAGAGCAACAACGAGTATCCAGTGCTGCCAGGGGCCGAGATCGACTCGGTGGTGGCCAGCCTTGGCACCTTTAAGGAAGATACGATCAACGCTGCCAGCATTGGCCGTGTCACCCCTGATGCGTTAAGAGTCATGGATCGGGCAGGTTGGCGATAGGGGTTGGGATCGCCCAGAGCGCCGGGGTGGCCGAGAGTCTTCTTCATTGGCTCCCCGGCATGGCTTATGGCTCGGCCATAGATCAAAGCCAAGCCTCAGATTTTGGTCTTGAGACGTGACATACTCCCGCACTCATGCTGACGTATAGATAGAGAGCGGGCTTTCGGTAGCCCTGTAGTTGGCAAGCCAACCACGTTCGCGAAGCCAGCCGTAGGCTTAGCCTCTGGGCTGGTTTACAGCAGCCCCCAAAAGCGCGATCATATTTGCCCCATTCAAGTCCGCATTCCCTTCCCATCCACAATGCTCACACTCAAACTTCTTCTCACTGCGATAGGATCGCGCAGGGTCGGGATGGATGTGCAGACACCGGTGGCAAGTTTGGGATGTATAGGCAGGCGGAACAAGAATCAGAGAAACCCCTGCACGCAGAGCCTTGTACTCCAGAAACTGTCTCAGTTCTCCTTGCCAGACAGCCGTTGCAGCAGTTCTCTGCATCTGCGCCGCCAACTGCGTGTGCCCTTACCGGCTTTGCGTTGGAGTACCGCCCTCAACCGCAAGTAGTGGTCTCGGACGCTGTTCAACTGCTGTCCATTCCAGTTGTCCCCCTCTGACGTATGGGCAATATCCGTCCTGCCCAAATCCACCCCCAGCACCCTATCCGTGCGTTGCGGTGGGGACGGCTCCGTTTCCACACAGATTTGAATGGAGTAGGAACCGTCTTTGCGCTTGACCAGAGTGGCCGATTTGGGATTGGAGCCTGCCAACTGTTCTCTCTGGTAATGACCAATCGCCAGCTCAAAGCGTTCTCGACCCTCCACCGTGGTCAGCGACACCGTCCAGTCTTTCTCGCGGAACGAAAAGATACGAGCATCATAGGTAGCAAAGCCACCCTTGAACGCTTTGACCGGGCGGTTTTTCTGTTGTGCCACCTTGCGGGCAGACGCTGTCTGTCTGCATACCTGTTGAGCCAAATTACTGGACAAGCCGAAACAGGCACGGATTTCGTGGTAGCACAGAGATTGGAGTTTGACTGCGTTAACTACCTTCTCGGGTGTGTTTTGGTTACCCAGTTCAACGCCTGGAGGAAAGCATCCAAGGTCGCATCCAATTTGGCGGCTTGCGACTGGGACACCTTGAGCTTGCAGGAAACGGTCAGGACTTGGGTCATGGCCTTGTTATTATTATTGTATTGATATTGATTATTGTATTTTCCTCGGATTCTTCCCGGCCCTCGACCTGCGGGCAGAAGGCGGGGCTCCTGCGGCTTCTAGCTGAAGAGACGAGGTAGACTCATGCCTTGGGATCTGGGGCGGTTCTGGAACACACTCACCTACTATGAGGCCCTGCCTTTGGCGGAGGTGTGGCGTTGGGTTCAGAATGGGTTCCAGGCCGTGGAGGATGATTGTGTGCCACCTTCTCTTGCCGAGTCGGCTCCTATCCAGGTGGGGGTAGTGGGGGAAGGTTTGCCTGACGGGTTGGCGGAGGCGCTGCGGCAGCAGGGCGTGGAGGTGAGCCAGACACCAGATTGGGCGACGGCAACGGTGATCCTGGGTTTGGAGGATCCACCAACGGCCAAGGCTTATCTGGAGCAATTGCGCAGCAGTGGGCAAACGGAGCGGATGCTGTTCGACTTTCGCCGGCCCAACCCGGATTTGCATCGGTTTTGGGGCATTTTGGACGATGTGGTGATGGGCGGGGCGAGCCAAAGCCAACTGCTCTGGGGAAAGGAGGAGCTGCTGTTCGCAGGCCAGGTTTCCACGGCCAACTTTGGGGGGTTTGTTTCCACGCGCACCCGCAATTGTCAGCCGCCGCTGGACTTATCGGAGTTTGCCGGTCTGGAGCTGCGCCTGCGAGGGGATGGGCAGCGGTATAAGATATTACTGAGGGATGAAAGCGGCTGGGACAGCCCCGCCCACGGCTATGCCTTCGACACCAGGCCGGGAGAGGAGCAGACCGTTCAGATCCCTTTTGCGGAGATGGTTGCCACGTTCCGCGCCCGCCGGGTTTCTGCTCCCCCTCTCAATAGTCGCCAGATCTACTCGCTGCAACTGATGCTAAGCAAGTTCGAGGCCGATGGCAGCCCAAACCCCCGCTTCCGGCCTGGGCCCTTTCAGCTGGCCGTGCGCTGGATCGGGCTGTATCGCCGGGAGGGGCTGCCGCAATTGATCGGGGTGGCGCGGGGATCCCTTGCCCCGGAGTGGATAGCTGCCCTGCAGGGTAGCTCCAGCCGTTGGTGTGGGGTGGAAATTCCGGCGGAGATGGAGGGATCCGCTCTGGCAGCCCAGTTGCTGCGGCTGATGCGGTCGCCTCAAAATGTGGGCCGGGTGGAACGATGGGCGGCCTTCCATGCTTAGGTTCCCGGCCTGCTTGCCTTTCAAAGGATCCCTGGGATGGGCCTTGGGGATGGGTTTTTTGGCCGGGCTATGGCTCCTATGGGGGCAGGGGATCCCCTATCTGTTCGACTGGGATGAGCTGATCTACGCCAGCTTGGCGCGGCAGATGCTGGCCAGCGGGGATCCGCTCTCGTTGGCGATCAACGGGGAGCCCTTTTTTGAAAAGCCGCCCCTGTTTTTTTGGCTGCAGGCCCTGTCCATGGCTGTTTTGGGGATGAACGAATGGGCGGCGCGGTTGCCCAATGCCTGGGTGGGCGGGATCACAGTGGCGCTATTGGTGGGGTGGGGATCCCATCTGCGTGGGGTGGGGTTTGGCTGCCTGTGGGGGATCCTACTGCTGACGGGCTACCTGCCCTTGTTTTTTTACAAAACCGGCCTCATCGACCCGCTGTTGAATCTGGGGATGGGGGTGGGTCTGGGATCCCTGTTGGCCGCGGATCAGGCGCGTCGGGTGGGGTGCTCCGGTCGGGTTTGGAAGGCGGTGGGGGCGCTGGCTCTGGGCTTGGCGGTGTTGGCCAAAGGGCCAGTGGGGTTGGTGTTGCCGCTGCTCATCTGGGTTGGCTACAAGGTCTGGCACCGGGATCCCCAGACCGGCTGGGGAGACACTCTGGCTTTTCTGGGCTTGGCGGCGGCTATTCCCCTCGCTTGGCTGGCGCTGGAAGGGGTGCAACGGGGGCCGCAATGGGTGGAAGAGTTTGGGCGCTACCAATGGCGCATCCTCACCACCTCGGATGGGCATCCCGGCCCGGTTTATTTTCATCTGCTGGCCTTTGCCTTGGGGTGCTTTCCCTGGGGCGCTCTGGCCTTGGCCGGGATCCTGCAGACGATCCCCAGGAGTATGGGCTTGGTGGATTTGACTCGGCGGGCAGAACATCTGCTGTTGGTGGCTTTTGGGGTGGTGCTGGCCTTGTTTTCGCTGCTGGTGCAAACCAAGCTGGTACACTACACCTCGCTGCTGTATCCCATTGGGGCCTACTTTGCTGCCGTGCGCCTGCAGCGCCTGGTTGCTGAGAAAAGAGGGCCCAGTTTTTGGGAAAGTGCCTGGATCCTGCTCAGTGGCTTGTTTTGGCTGGCCCTGTGGCTGGTGCTGCCCTGGCTGGGATCCCAGGACCCCGCTGGGCTAGTCCAAGCATGGGTCTTTGCCGGCATCCCTGACGACTTTTCCAGCAGCTTGGTGCTGGGATACCTGCAGGCTGAGGTGGAGTGGCCGGTGTTGACCTACGTCCCCGCCGCGATCCTGCTGCTGGGAATTCTCCTTTGGAGTCGAGGACGGCGGCGGGCTTGGGGCTGGACAGTTTTGCTCTTGGCCACGGGACTGAGCGCCCAACTGGCCTGGTGCTGGGTCTTCCCCCGCCTGCTGCAACACACCCAGGGAGGAGCCGTCCACTTTTTCCGGCAGTTTGCCACTTCCGAAAACAACGCCCAGCCGGCTCTCTCTGGAACGGTGGGCCTGTACGGCTTTCGCTCTTTTGTACCCTATTTTTATGGCCCGCTGCAGGTTCCCTACGCCGCCAGCCCAGAAGAGCTGGCCGACTGGCAAGCCCAGGGGCAGGCGCCCGACTACCTGGTTACCTGGGATCCCTTTGTAGCTGAACTTACAGCTCCCGAGGGCGAACAGGCAGCCATTCTGGGATCTTGGCGGGTCGTCGAGCGCCGCAGTCCCTTTTGGCTGTTGAAAAAAACCTCTTCTCCTCCCTAGGCCCCAGATGAGCCAGTACGTGCTGCGCATCAGCGATATTCCTGCCCAAGATCGTCCCCGCGAGCGGCTGCTCAGCCAAGGGGCAAGGCACCTCTCCCACGCCGAGCTGCTGGCCATCTTGCTCAACACTGGCCAGGGGCCAGGCAAGCTCTCGGCAGTCGGCCTCGCCCAGTTGCTCCTGAAAAAATTGGAAGCCCAAGGGGATCCCTTGGCCCAACTGCGCCAGGTGGAGGCAGGGGAGCTGCTGCAAATTGAAGGCATTGGCCCGGCCAAGGCAGCAACGGTGTTGGCCGCCATCGAGCTGGGGCGACGGGTGTTTTTGGGTCGCCCGCCAGAACGCACGGTGATCGAGTCGCCGGAACAGGCAGCCATGGCCCTGAGCGGCGACCTGATGTGGGAGACCCAGGAGCATTTTGCCGTTTTGCACCTAGATATCAAGCACCGCCTCATTGGCCAGCAGATCGTAACCCGGGGGACAGCCACCGAAACCCTCACCCATCCGCGGGAAACCTTCCGCAGCGCCATCAAGCAAGGAGCCAGCCGCATCCTGGTGGCCCACAACCACCCTTCCGGCAGCTTGGATCCCAGCCCAGAAGATCTTGCCCTTACCCGGCAACTCTTGCAGGCGGGGCAACTGCTGCAGATCCCGGTTTTGGATCACCTTATCCTCGGCGGCGGACAGTTCCTCAGCTTGCGCCAACGCACCAACCTTTGGCAGGAGTTTCCCCAGCCGGAGTAGTCCTCACCCTCAGCCCTTCTCCCAGAGAGAGAGGGGGGACAGGTTTGCCGCCATTTGGCCCATGCAAGGGATCCCTGTATGGCTCTCAAGAATCCGGAAGCGGCTCAAAACGCATCCCCACCTTGAGCTGGCCGCCATTGACCAAGTCCCAAGCCGATTGTTCTTTTCTGCCGGGCAGTTGCGCCCGTCGAATCAACAGAGATCCCTCTCCTGTGGCTACGTAGATCCCTTCTCCCCTGGCCAACCCCACCACTTCTCCGGGACTGCCCTGGGGGATTTCAGGGGGTGGCGAGTGCAGTTGGGGAGAGGCAGAGCGGACAATCTTTATCCGCTGCCCCCTCAAACTGGTGAAACAGTCGGGGGAAAAGGCGCGAATTTGATTGTGCAAAGCTTGAGCCGAGCGCTGCCAATCCAGATGAAAATCTGGCTTCTTCAACAGAGGAGCATAAGTAGCCTGGGATCCGTCCTGAGGAATAGGGGTGAGTTCGCCTTTCTCCAATTTCAGGAGTGTTTCCACCAAGAGTTCTGCCCCCAGTTGAGCCAGTTGGGGTGCCAATTCTAGGCTGGTTTGCTCTGGCCCAATGGGTAGCTTGGCCTGGAGCAAGATGGCTCCTGTATCCATTCCCTCATCCATGAGCATCGTGGTTACGCCGGTCTCGGTTTCTCCGTTGGCAATGGCCCACTGGATGGGAGCAGCGCCACGATAGGCCGGCAACAGGGATCCATGCACATTCACACAGCCCAGCTTGGGCATCTGCAACACCGTCAGGGGCAAGATCTGGCCGTAGGCCACCACCACAAACACATCGGCGGCCAGGGCCTGCAAAGCTGCCAGCACCTCTGCATCCCGCCGCAAGCGGACAGGCTGCCACACAGGGATCCCGTGGGCTTGAGCCAACACTTTGGTAGCGGGCGGGAGCACCTTTTGCCCTCGCCCCTGGGGCCGATCCGGCTGGCAGACCAATCCCACCACTTCAAAGGGAGACTGCGGCTGCAACAGGATCCGCAGCGAAGGCAGGGCAAACTCTGGCGTGCCGAAAAAAACAACCCGCATGGCCAACCCCAACGAGCACTGTCCTTCAGAATACGCTCAGCCAGCGGCTGCAAACGCTCGGCTACTTACTATCTCCTCCGTCAACTGACACCCGGAGATTCAGTCTGGGAGGCAGGAGAAGGGGGTGGCGGCTTATCCAGCGGAGAGATTTCTCTCTCTGAGATGGGGGATCGCCCGGTCAAGGGCACTTGGGGGGCCTGCCAAAAGGCGGGCTGTTTGAGATCGAACTCCTGGCTCCAGGCCGGGAAAAAAGAGCCCAGTTTTTGCCCGGAAAGCCGCAGCCTTTGCAAGAAAGTCCATTCCAGACGGGTCAAGGCTCGCCGCAGAAAATCCTTAGCCCAAGCCGGATCCGGAGCTTCTGCCGCCTGCAAGTTCACCTGCAAGAGGCCCAGCTTGGGATGGAAATGAACCCGTGCTTGGATCCCTTCTGGACGCAACAGGTAATTCAGTACCTGCTGGATGGCTACCCCATCCCCCCGCTGAGCGCGATACAGAGGGCTGTTGGGGTTGGGCTGGGGCTGATAGCGCCACTCGCGGTGCCATTCCGGGATCCCTTCGTTGGCCAAAAAGCCAAAAAGCTCCACCTGACGTTGCCTGTGGGTCAGCGCCATGTGCTCCAATGCCGGCGAGAGGCTCTCCAGCAAAGCATTCGGCTCAGGCAGGGGATCCCCTTCTAGACGCAGCAACAGGCGGTGGCCGGAAAGCCGCGCTTGTACCTGGAGATAACCCAACCCCAGGGATCCCAGGGCTTTTTGCAGATCGGCCAAAATGGCGGGCAGAGGAGCCTGGACATCCAAAGAATCGCTCACCGACAAAAGATCTCCAACAAGCCCTAACCCAACCTAGCCAATTTCCAAGGTTGCTTGGATCCCTGGGATCGCCGGCCAAGATGGCCAGATCCATTCACCTCAGTTGCTAGACCCCCAGGATCAGGCGAGCTGCAGCGAACTGAGTTAACCTCAGCAACGGCTACAGCCCATAGAAATCCGGCCCGGATCCCTCGTAGCTGGGGTTGACCCGCAAGTTTAAGTGGGGACAGATGATCTCGCAGGTGCGGCACTGGATGCAGTTTTCCAAAGACATGGCATGGGAGCGGATGCCATTTTGGTCGCGGATGTGGTGTACCTCGGCTGTGCAGTCGGCCACGCAGGGGGTGGGGCGATTCAGCTTGTCGTAGGCGGCGATGCACCGGCGGCAGGTTTCGGCGTCGAACTCCAAGATATGACGGTTACCCTCGGGGTAGCGGGGATCCGCGAAAAAAACCGCATCGGGCCGCGAGAAATAGCCCGGTCGAGAGGCCAATTCCTGGGGAGCCAAGGTTGTGGGGGCCACAAAATCCGCTTGAATGGCAGCGTGGGGGGCCACATAGCCTCGCGGGGGTGGCTCGCTGGGGCTGACCCGCCCGGTGAGCAGGGTGTAGGCGCGCAGAGTTTCTCGTCCGCGGCGAACGGGATCCTGTAAACCCCAGCGCAGGGATCCCAGCCAGGGATGGCCGGCATCGACGCTGCGGCACACCTGAGGCAAGTATTCTTCCAGCAAGCGGGAGTTCTCCAGAAAAGCCTCGCGGAAATAGCGACTGCGGTAGAGGTTTTGCCCCACCGCACTTTCCATCACCGCCCTTTGGTAGTCGGCCTGGATGCGCAGATCCCCTTTCAAGAAGCCATCGTGAATGAGGCCCGCCGCCAGATAGCCGGTTTCCATGGCATTATCCACCCCGGCCAAGCTGCCCACATCCAACACCCCCAGCGCATCCCCCAACAGCAGGGCTCCCTCAACGCCAAACCGGGTGGGCAGGCTGTGGTAGCCCCCTTCGGGAATCACGGCAGCCCCGTACTTGAGCAACTTGCCGCCGGCAATCAGGGACTGGATCCAGGGGTGAGCTTTGAACTCCTGCAGACGCTGCTGGGGGTTAAGGTTGGGGTTCTTGCTGTCTAGGCCGATGATCAGACCTAAGGCCAGGCGATTGTCTTTGAGGCCATAGACAAAGCCCCCGCTGAAGCTGCCATCCAAAACCGGGTAGCCCAAGGTATGCCACACCTGCCCCTGCAGGGACTGGGGGATCTGCCACACCTCTTTGACCCCCACCGACCACAATTGCGGGTTGGGGCGCAGTTGAAACTTCTCGATGAGATCTTTGGAAATGAAGCCTTTGTCGCCAAAGCAGGTGAGTTCGGCAAAGATACAGTCTTCGTACACTTGGCCAGAATCGCTTGCCCGTACCCCGATCACCCGCTCCCCCTCGTAGAGGATTTCATGGGCGGCAAAGCCGGGGAACACATCGAGGGTAACATTTGGGATCCCTTTGGCTTTTTCCTGCAGGGTTTCGGCCAGCCAGCGGATCACGTGGCTGAGGGTGAGAATGAACTGCCCCTGCTTGCGAAATCCCGGCGGGATCACCGCTTCCGGCAGATCCCAGCGCTGTTGGGATCCCAGCACGCTCAAGTGATTGGCTTCCACCCGGCCTTCGTGGGGAAATCCTTGGCTTTCAAAATCGGGGAAGAGCTTGGCGATCACTTGGAGGTTGCAGATGGCGCCACTGACGATGTGACCGCCGAATTGGCGGGCTTTTTCCAAAATGGCAATAGAGATTTTCAGCCCAGAGAGCTTGGCCAGATCCAAAAGGCGGTGGGCCAAGATCAAGTTGGAGGAGCTTCCCCCCACCAAAAGAAGGTCGTAGCGGATGGCTTCACTCATAGTCCCCCACACGGTAGCTCTGGATACCCTGCCTGTATCCTAAAAAGGGGAAGGGGAAAGGGGGCAAAACTTTAGACCTTCTCAAGCCTCTGGTTGAGCCGCCAGCAAAATGATTGTCATTGGCTTAATGTCGGGCACCTCTGTAGACGGGATCGATGTAGCCATCGTCCGCATCGAGGGCGACGATTCCCTACAGTGGGAGTTGATACATTTCCAAACAATCCCCTATTCCCCGACGCTGCGGGCAGAGATTTTGCGGGCTGCGAATCCCAAAACCGGCACGGTAGATCACATCTGCACCTTGAACTTTCGCTTGGGTCGAGCTTTTGCGGCAGCGGCCTTGCAAGGGATCCAGGCGGCCCATCTTACCCCCCAACAGATCGATCTCATCGGCAGCCATGGCCAAACCCTTTGGCATAACCCCAGTGGGCCAGAAGCTTCGACTTTGCAAATCGGTGAAGCTGCGGTGATTGCCGAGCTGACCGGGATCCCGGTGGTGAGCAATTTTCGGGCGCGGGACATGGCGGCAGGAGGCCAAGGCGCACCTTTGGTAGCTTTTGTGGATTGGCTGCTGTTGAGGCATCCCCACCTTCATCGTGTGGCCCAAAACATCGGCGGCATTGCCAACCTCACCTATCTCCCCAGCCTCTGCAGTGGGGGATCCCCCTTGGCCTTCGACACTGGCCCCGGCAACATTTTGATCGATCTGGCGGTGATGCGGGCCAGCCAAGGACAACAAGCCTTTGATCGCGACGGAAAATGGGCTGCCCAAGGCCAGATCCACTGGGAAAAAATTACAGAATGGATGCGGGATCCCTATTTTCAAAAGGCACCGCCCAAAACCACTGGTCGGGAGTATTTTGGATCCCTTTATTTAGAGCGAATTTGGCCCCAATTTATATCCGCCCACGACTGTATTGCCACCCTCACAGGGTTTACGGCCTGCTCCATTGCCCAAGCCTATAGGGACTTTTTGCCCGCGACCCCAGATCAAGTTATTCTCAGCGGTGGCGGCACCCAAAACCCTGTTCTCATGCAACTGCTGCAGGAGCAACTGCCGACCACAACCCTGTTGACTTCCGACCAAGTGGGGATCCCTTCTAAGGCCAAAGAGGCCCTTGCCTTCGCGGTATTGGCCTATAAAACCTGGCAAGGTAAGACCAACAATTTACCGGAAGCAACTGGGGCAAGACATGCTGCCATCCTGGGCCAAATCACACCCTCTTGTCGTAACCAGTCCTAACTCATCTGTATCGTTATCTCCAACAAGCTTGAGCCATTCCTCATACTCCCGAGGAAAGAGAAATGTCCGGAATTGCGGCGGAGCCTCTGCCGAATCCAGATCTCGCTAGGATGTCACGCAAGGCTGAGAAAAGCGATAAAGTTACCTTGCCAAGATCTATAAATCAAAAGCCCTAGTTCTTATGAAGGATCGTCCTCTGCCTCCACTTCTGCTGGCAATCATGATTTTTAATTTCTTCATTCTCTTTGGCTGTAGTGTTGTCCGGCATCACCTGTTTCAGTCTGGAGGATATGATCTTGGCATCTTCGACCAATCCATCTATCTAATCAGTCGGGGAGAGGTTCCGTTTTCGACCATTCGAGGGATCCATATCCTTGGAGATCATGCGGCCTTTATTCTCTACCCTATCAGCCTCTTGTATCGCATTGTCCCCTCGGTCTATTGGCTATTTGGACTCCAATCTCTGGCGTTAACGTTGGGGGCATCGGCCATTTATCACCTTGCGCTTCAGGCCAAGGTCGATCCCAGCCAAGTGATGGTGATTGCCACAGCCTATCTTCTCTATCCGGCCATTTTTAACGCCAACCTTTTTGATTTTCATCCAGAGGTTTTGGCCGTTCCCCTTTTCTTGGCGGCTGTGCTCTGCATTCGCTCTGGAAAATTGTGGGGGTTCCTTCTCTGTTTGAGCGGCATCCTCGGCTGTAAAGCAGTGTTGTCTCTCAATGTTGTCGCCCTGGGAGCCTGGCTGTTGCTTTGGGAAAGAGGACGAATTCAAGAACGCTGGCAATGGTGCTGCCAAGTGGGCGGCTGGACGGCAATTGCAGCAGGATCAGCTTGGTTTGGGATAGCCACTTTTGGGGTCATTCCTCACTTCAGCGGCAGCGAGCCGGCAGCCGTTTCTCATTACGACTATCTAGGGAATTCTGTTGCGGAAATTGTTCAAGGTTTAATCTTGAGACCGATGCTGGTTTTGAGCAAAGTCTTCTCTCTGGACACCCTGTTTTATGGATTTTTATTGGTTGCGCCTTTGGCTTGGGGCCTCTCTTGGCGACACTGGGATCCCTGGATCCCTGCCCTGCCTACCCTGGGTTTGAATATACTCTCCAGCAACCCCGCCTATCGAGATCTGGTGCATCAGTACGCTTTGCCTATCGTTCCTTTCTTGTTCTTAGCTGTCATCGAGAATGTGAAAAATCACCTCTTCCAGAGCCATTTTATAAAAGATGGAAAACTGCCCCTGATCTGGTCTTCGCTGGCCTTTTTGGCCTTGGGGAAATACACCTTTTTCGGCTCGATTTATCTCAGCTCCCTGGACACTTGGCAGGCAACCCGACAGGCTCTTGCCCAGATCACCACCCAAGGGGGCGTCCTCACCACCCACGAGATCAGCCCTCACCTCACCCAGCGACCTGTAATCTACTTTACAGACGAGGGCCGCTTCAATGGATCCCCGCCCTCTCAGTGGGATCCCTTTGATTATGTGTTGCTCAACACCCGTCATCCGGGGTGGCGCAGCACTCCAGAGTTCTCCCGCATCCTGATCGAAGCTTTACAGAAGGAAACCCAGTTTCAGCTTCTGTACCATCAAGATGGGGTGTATTTGTTCTCTAGGTTACGAAAAGACCTCTAAGAATCGCACAAGAATCGCAATTCTAAGGACTGCAGACTACTTTATTGGCACTTGATCTAATTGACTTAAACCAAGTCTTCTTCTCGTTGCAACAAATGATTAAGAAACTGCTGCTTCAATCTAAAGAAATTGTTTACACTTGCAAGGCTTAATCTGAGCTTAGTCTTCTCTTAACTTCAAGCCACTAACTTTGTAGTGCCTATCCTCATGCGCGAATAGAGTAGCGCAGGGGTTAGGTGCTGTTTTATAAGACTCGCCAAGTTTCTAAACAAAACTTGTCAAGACAAGAGGAGAAGTCAACATGAGTATCCATTCGCATGGCCCTAAGCTTCGTCCTGGAGACGAGCCTATGTGTAACCACTCTCCCAACCCCACTTTCAGCAGCATCCTGGAGAGCCGTTTGCAGCGGCGTCAAGTGTTGCAGGGGGGAATTGCTGCAGCGGTGGCCACCTTTTTTGGCTTGCCTGCGCTGAACGGTGCTTCCAAATCGGCAAAAGCCGCCAGTGGCAGTGCTTTGCTGGGCTTCAAGGCAATTCCTGTGAGCGCGGAAGACAAACTGGTGGTGCCCGAAGGCTACACTGCCCGTCCGCTGCTGGCTTGGGGTACTCCCATCACCGGCACCTATCCACAGTTCAAGCTGGAAAACACCGGTGCCGAGCAGGGAATGCAGGTGGGCAGCCACCACGATGGCATGCACTTCTTCCCCATTGACGGGAAGGATCCCTGGCAGGGCAGCTCCACCGAGGGTTTGCTGGTGTTTAACCACGAGTACGTTGAGCCTCGGTTTATGCATGCTGCGGCTGTGGGCCAGAAGCTGGATTCCGACCTGTATCCCACCAATCCTGACGGCAGCCGCGATCCCGACCAGGTGCTGAAAGAGCTGAATGGCCACGGGGTGAGCATTGTCCACATCAAGCAGCAGGGAGACGGCAGTTGGGAAGTGGTGCGGGATCGCCTCAACCGCCGCATCACCGGTCTTACCCTCATGGAGATCCACGGCCCGGTGCGGGGATCCGACTTCGTGAAAACCAAGTTCAGCCCCGAAGGCACGATGACCCGTGGCACCCTGAACAACTGCGCCCACGGCGTCACTCCCTGGAATACCTACCTCACCTGTGAGGAGAACTGGGCGGGCTACTTTAGCAACACCAGCAAAGGCCCCGACCAAAAGCCCAACCTGCCCCGGGAGCACAAGCGCTACGGCGTGAGCACCGAGACTTCTCGCTACGGCTGGGAGCTGGCCAGCAACAAGGCAGACGAGTTCATCCGCTTCAATGCCACCCCCACCGCTGCGGATGCCACCCAAGACTACCGCAATGAGCCCAACACCTTTGGCTGGGTGGTGGAGATCGATCCCTTTGATCCCAGCAGCACTCCCAAGAAGCGCACCGCTCTGGGCCGCTTCGCCCACGAAGGCGTGGTGTTTCAGCCGCCGGTGGAAGGCCAGCCGATTGTGGCCTATATGGGGGACGATGCCCGCTTTGAGTACATCTACAAGTACGTCTCTGCCGAGCCCTACCGCAAGGAAACGGCGGGTGGACATCTGTTGGACAATGGCACCCTGTATGTGGCCAAGTTCAACGAAGATGGCACGGGCGAGTGGCTGCCGCTGGTGTTTGGGAAAAACGGCCTGACCCCGGAAAACGGCTTCACCAGCCAAGCAGACGTGTTGGTGAATACCCGCACGGCGGCAGATTTTGTCGGTGCTACTAAAATGGACCGGCCTGAGTGGGGAGCGGTGGATCCGCAAACCCGCATGGTCTACTTCACCCTGACCAACAACAGCCGTCGGGAACAAGACCAGGTGAACGCTGCCAACCCCCGTCCCAAAAACAAGTGGGGCCACATCATCCGCTGGAAGGAAGCCAACGACCGGCCTCAAGCCACCCGTTTCGAGTGGGATCTCTTTGTCTTGGCCGGGCCGCCGGAAGATAGCCGCAAGCTATCGGGCCAGCCCCTCAATGAAGACAACATCTTCAACTCTCCCGATGGTCTGTGGTTCGATGCCAGCCGTCGCCTCTGGATCCAGACCGACACCAGCGAAAGCAATCTCAACAAAGAGGAGTTTGCGCCTTTTGGCAACAACCAAATGTTGGCTGCCGATCCGGATACAGGGGAAATTCGCCGCTTTTTAACCGGGCCGATTGGGCAGGAAATCACCGGTGTGGTCACCACTCCCGATCAGCGCACCATGTTCATCAACGTGCAGCACCCAGGCGCCAGCACCAGCGAGGACGACTTTGCCGCCGGCAAGGTCAATTCCCGCTGGCCAGACTACGACCCCAATCTCTACCCCCGCTCGGCGGTGGTGGTGATCACCAAAAATGACGGCGGGATCATCGGTACCTAGTTGTCTCTGAGGCCGTCAGCCCATAAAACCCAGCGGCAGGGATCCTTCATCTCTGCCGCTTTCTTGCACTTAACCCAGCAAGGCTGATCCCTGCAGGGTCAGGAATCTGGAGCTATCTCTCAAGTACCAATTCTCCCTCTGGGAGACGAGCCGGGGGTGAGGGAAATTAATCCCACAGGTTCAAATCCGTCACTGCTCCCAAGCTGCTGCTGGAGACCAGCTTGGCGTACTTGGCTAGGGTGCCCCGTTTGTAGCGAGGCTCAGGAGGAGACCAGCGGGCGCGGCGGCGAGCCAGTTCTTCATCGCTCACGTGCAGGTGTAATAGGCGAGCCGGAGCATCGATGGTGATAAGATCCCCTTCTTCCACCAGGGCAATCGTGCCCCCCACATAGGCTTCGGGAGCCACATGGCCCACCACCATGCCGTAGGTGCCGCCGGAGAAGCGGCCATCGGTGATCAGGCCAACGCTATCCCCCAAGCCGGCGCCGATGATGGCCGAAGTGGGCGAGAGCATCTCCCGCATGCCGGGGCCACCTTTGGGGCCTTCGTAGCGGATGACCACCACATCCCCTGATCGGATCTGGCCGGAGAGGATGGCCTGCAGGCAGGACTCCTCTGAATCGAAGACCCGCGCCGGCCCGGTAATTTGCGGGTTCTTGACGCCGGTAATCTTGGCTACTGCTCCTTCGGGAGCCAGATTCCCCTTGAGGATGGCCAGATGCCCTTGGGGATACAGGGGGCTGTGCCAAGGGCGGATCACCTCCTGATCCGGGCTAGGCTCGTCCGGCACATCCCGCAGGACTTCGACGATGGTCTGGCCGGAGATGGTGAGGCAGTCCCCGTGCAGCAGGCCGTGGTTGAGCAGCATTTTCATCACCTGGGGGATCCCGCCGGCCCGGTGCAGGTCGGTGGCCACAAACCGCCCTGAAGGCTTGAGATCGCAGAGGACAGGCACGCGAGCACGAATGGTCTCGAAATCATCTAGCGTCAGGGGCACTTCTGCCGCATGGGCAATGGCCAGAAAGTGGAGCACGGCGTTGGTGGATCCCCCTACGGCCATGATCACCGAGATGGCATTTTCAATGCTTTTACGGGTGATGATGTCGCGGGGGCGGAGGTTGGCTTTGATGGCCTCTGCCAAGACCTTGGCCGATTGGGCTGCACTTTCGGCTTTTTCCTCGTCTTCTGCAGCCATGGTGGAGGAGTAGGGCAGGCTCATCCCCATGGCCTCAAACGCGCTGGACATGGTGTTGGCCGTGTACATGCCGCCGCAGGATCCCGCACCAGGACAGGCGTGGCGCTCCACCGCCAGCAGCTCTTCCTCGGAGATGCGCCCGGCGCTGAACTCCCCTACGGCTTCAAAAGCGCTCACGATGGTGAGGTCGCGGCCATTGTAGTGACCCGGCTTGATGGTGCCGCCGTAGACGAAGATCGAGGGTACATTGAGGCGGGCCATGGCGATCATCGCCCCCGGCATGTTCTTGTCGCAGCCGCCAATGGCCAAGAGGCCATCCATGCTCTGGCCGTTGACCACCGTCTCGATGGAATCGGCAATCACTTCCCGCGACACCAGCGAGTATTTCATCCCCTCCGTGCCCATGGAAATGCCATCGCTGATGGTGATGGTGCCGAACACCTGGGGCATACAGCCCGCTGCCTTCAGAGCCGCCTCCGCCCGCTCCGCCAGAGTTTGGATCCCCATGTTGCAGGGGGTGATGGTGCTGTGGGCGTTGGCAATGCCGACAATGGGCTTGCCGAAGTCTTCGTCGCGAAAGCCTACGGCCCTGAGCATGGCGCGGTTGGGGGAGCGCTGTACTCCCTGGGTAACCACTTGGCTGCGCAGCGGGAAAGGGGAATTGGCCATCATTGCAAGAGGAAACCGGGACGAAGTAGGGAGAGGAGAAAAGGGGTAGAACTCATCCTACCGCGTTTCTTCGGGGGAACATGAGCTTTCCCGGAAAGAGGGATCCGACCAAATCTGAAGCAACTCTGTAAGTTGTCTGCACCTGCGCCGAGGATCGGCCAGCCTACCTAATAGAAGGGATCCCAGGTTCCAATCGCCCTGGCAAGACCGAGTCCTTGCACTCCGGGTCAAGACGCAGGGGTCGGGGATCCCTTGTATGGGTGTTTTTCTTTCGTGTTGGCGAAGCCTCGTATGGTTCTCAGCTCTCCTCCCTCCCCGCCGGTAGTGTCCAGCAGCGCCGACCGCGTTGGCGGGACAGAGTCCTCACAGGAGATGTCGCGGGATGTGCTCACCCTCTCCCGTCATGTTTTGCAGCAGTTTGGCAGCTTTACGGCAGAGGCCCAAGACTTCAGCGCCCTGATGAACCGCATTGCCCTGGCCGGCAAGATGATTGCCCGGCGGCTGAGTCAGGCAGGACTGATCGAAGGGGCGCTGGGGGTTACCGGCAGCGTCAATGTCCAAGGGGAAGAACAGCAACAGATGGACGACTACGCCAACCGGGCCTTCATTCGCGCTTTGGAGCAAACGGGCCTGGTGTGTCGGCTGGTCTCGGAAGAGATGAAAACCCCGGCTCGCCTGCCGGAAAACTGCTCCCTCAGCCGCTTGGCCCTGATGATCGATCCCCTGGATGGATCCTCCAACATTGACGCCAACCTCAGCGTCGGCTCTATCTTCTCCGTCCTTCACCCTCTTGAGGATCGCCCGGAAGCGGACAACCAAGACCTGCTGCAACCGGGCCGTCGCCAACTGGCTGCAGGATATATTCTCTACGGCCCCAGCACCCAACTGGTCTACTCCGTTGGCAAGGGGGTACACGGTTTCACGTTGGATCCCAGCTTGGGGGAATTTATCCTCTCCCGCAGCGACATCCGCATTCCTGAACGCGGTTCCGTCTACAGCCTCAACGAGGGCTATTTCTGCCACTGGAGCGAAGGGATCCAAAACTTCGTTCGCTATGTCCACCGCCGCGATGGCTACGTCTCCCGTTACAGCGGCGCTTTGGTGGCGGATTTTCACCGCATTCTGCTCCAGGGCGGAGTTTATCTCTATCCCGGCACCCAGAAAAAACCGGAGGGCAAGCTGCGCCTGATGTACGAGGCCAACCCCCTGGCTTTTCTGGCCGAGCAGGCGGGCGGGGCGGCCACCACTGGCACCGAGGCCATCCTAGACATCGTCCCCCAATCTCTCCACCAACGGGTGCCCCTTATCATCGGCAGCCGCGAGAACGTGGAAGAAGTGCTGCGCTGCCTAGAGGGTTCTCTGGTGCCCTAGGTTCTTCCCAATCCTTCTCTTTGAGCCAAGCTGGCCTATGGTAACCCTGGCAGAAAACCCCCTTCGCGTTGGTCTCAACCAAGAACGCACCCCGGATCCCTGCATTGTGGTGCAGTTTGGCGCTTCTGGGGATCTGGCCGCCCGCAAGCTGCTCCCGGCCTACTATCGGCTGTTTGGGCAGCGGCGGCTGCCGCCGGAGTTTACCTTGGTGGGGGTGGCCCGCCGCGATTGGACTCACGAGGTTTATCGGGAAAAGATGCGGGCTGCCGTGCAGGAGTTTGCCCCCCAGGACTTGGGGCCGGAGGCCCTCTGGCAGGACTTCGCCAGCCGCCTGTTCTATTGCCGCCTCGATATCGGAGATGCTGAGAGCTATCTGCGCCTAAAGCAGCTGCTCAGCCAGCTGGACGAAGAGCGGGGCACCCGCGGCAACCGAGTGTTCTATCTGGCGGTGGCGCCGGACTTTTATGCTCAGGCCATCCAACAGCTGGGGGCAGCTGGCATGGTGGCCGATCCGACCAAAACGCGGGTGGTGATCGAAAAGCCCTTTGGCCACGACCTCACCTCGGCCCAGGAACTCAACCGCCTTGTGCAGCGAATTTGCCAGGAAGAGCAGATCTACCGCATTGATCACTACTTGGGCAAAGAGACGGTGCAAAACCTGCTGGTCTTCCGCTTTGCCAACGCCATTTTCGAGCCTCTCTGGAACCGCAACTACATCGACCATGTGCAGATCACCGTGGCGGAGACGGTGGGGGTGGAGGATCGGGCCGGCTACTACGACACTGCCGGCGCCCTGCGAGACATGGTGCAAAACCACCTAATGCAGATCTATTGCCTGACGGCCATGGAGCCACCTGTCTCACTGCGCAGCGATGGGGTGCGCAACGAAAAGACCAAGGTGCTGCAGGCCACCCGCCTAGCGGATCCCCGCAATGTGGCAGCCGCAGCGGTGCGGGCGCAGTACGGCCCTGGCTGGATTGCCGGCAAGCCGGTGCTGGGCTATCGGCAGGAGCCCAATGTCAATCCCCAGTCCAAAACCCCCACCTACGTCGCTCTGAAACTGGAGTGTGATACTTGGCGGTGGAAGGGGGTGCCCTTCTACTTGCGCACTGGGAAACGCCTGCCCAAGAAGGTTTCGGAGGTGGCCATTCACTTTAAGCAGGTGCCCCTTTCCCTGTTCCAATCGGCAGCTCGGGAGGTGAGCCCCAATATCCTGGTGCTGCGTATCCAACCCAATGAGGGTATCTCGTTGCGCTTTGAGGCCAAGATGCCGGGGCCAGAGATCCGCACTCGCTCGGTGGACATGGATTTCCGCTATGGGACGGCTTTTGGAGCGAGTACACCGGATGCTTACGATCGCCTGCTCCTGGATTGTCTGCTGGGGGATCCAACGCTGTTCACCCGTGCCGACGAGGTCGAAGCGGCTTGGCGGGTGGTGACGCCGGTGTTATCGGCCTGGGAATCGGAGCCCGGCAGCGGCAATGGCGGCAGTGCTGCACCGCCTCTGTTCACCTATGAGGCCGGCACCTGGGGGCC
Organism: Synechococcus sp. W55.1; assembly: GCF_047461655.1. Taxonomy (NCBI): domain Bacteria; kingdom Bacillati; phylum Cyanobacteriota; class Cyanophyceae; order Synechococcales; family Synechococcaceae; genus Synechococcus; species Synechococcus sp. W55.1. Next base: position 4,454 of record NZ_JANSHN010000017.1, on the reverse strand, counting down.
GAAGGCTGCCGAAGATTTGCTCACCCAATCGGGGCGGCGGTGGCGGCGCCTCTGATTTGGCTGCTCTCGGCTGGTAAACCATGGCCTATCCACCTCTGTGTAAGCCGGGGCACCCTCAGCAACAGGCAGAAGAGCATGAGCAGCTCAAGAGCCCTTTCAAATGGCCGCTGCAGAAGAGAACACCAAGACGTAGGGATCCCCGGCTGTTGCAGCTAACATGGGCATGGCCTGTTTATTGCGTGGGTATCATGCCGCCACTGTTGTTCCGGTTATCCGTCCGGCCCTGGCAAGCCTTGTCGGTGGGCCTGGCAGTTGTGTTGGGGATGGGAGGGTGGAGCTCTGCCCAGGCCCAGGTGTTGCTGCACGTCCCTCTGCCCAATGGGGGCTTGATGCAGGCCCAAGCGCTACAACTGGCCACCGACTCGCTGCGGCTGGCCCAGTTTGGTCAAACGGAAGAAGCGCTGCGCCGCCTGCAACTGGCCGTGGCCATGGTGCCCAACTCCTCAGAGCTGCTCTATGTTTTGGGCAACGTCCACCTAGAACTGGGGGACTTGGAGCAGGCGATTGCCTCGTTGCAGAAGGCCCGCGCCCTGTCTCCTCAAGATGGGGCTGTTCTCTACTCGCTGGGATCGGCTTATTTGCGGCAGGGCAGCTACTTTGCCGCTGCTGAAACCCTGGAACGAGCTGTGGCCCTGCAACCGGATAACCCCAATGCCCGCTTCCAACTGGGCAATGCCTACCTCATGCTGGATCGGTGGGATGCGGCCCGGCAGGAATATGAGAAGACCTTGGAGTTGGATTCCGCCTATTGGCCGGCCATGAACAACATTGGCTTGGTGGACTATGAGCAGGGGGATCTCGACGCCGCCATCGATCGCTGGGAACGCACGATAGAGATGAACGACTCTGTGGCAGAGCCCTATTTGGCCCTGGCGACTGCCCTCTACATTCGGGGAGAAACCGAACGGGCTGAGGAACTGGGGGCAAAGGCCATGCGCTTGGATCCCAACTACGCCCGCCTGCAGGTGTTGCGGGAGAACCTGTGGCGAGAAAACCTGCTGCGAGATGTGCAGATCCTCCTGCGCACCCGCCCTGTTGCAGAAGCTCTGCAGCAAGCCGCCATCGAGCAGTTCAACCGGCGGATGGGCCTTTCGGAATAGGCTCAGGAATTGACAGTGGGAACTTCCGCAGGGGATCCCTTGAGAACTCGTGCCTGAAACTTGGCCCGAATCCGCTCGGCAATCCCGGCACTATTCAAGCCTAGTTCTGCCAAGGATTCCTCGGGGGTGGCGTGCTCCACCCACACATCCGGCACCCCCAGGCGCAACAAAGGCACTGTCAGGTCGGCGTCGAGCAGGGCTTCGGCCACTGCCGAGCCAAACCCACCCATGAGGCAACCTTCTTCCACCGTCACCACCAAGCGGCTCTGTTCGGCCAAAGGCAGGATCAGCTCAGTATCCAGAGGCTTGGCGAAGCGGGCATTGACCACTGTGGCTGAGATACCGTGTTCTTTCAAGATCTCCGCCGCCTGCAGGCTGGGATGCACCATCGACCCATAGGCCAGGATCAACACCTCGCCACCGCTGCGCAGCACCTCGGCTTTGCCGATGGGCAGGGGTTCCCACCCCTCTTCTGCCAGAGGCACCCCCACGCCAGATCCGCGCGGGTAACGCATGGCGATGGGGCCCTGGGTGTACTGGATCCCGGTCACCACCATGCGCTGTAGCTCCGCTTCATCTTTGGGAGCCATTAGCACCATTTCCGGAATGCAGCGCAGATAGGCGATGTCGTACATGCCTTGGTGGGTGGGGCCATCGGCTCCTACAACTCCCGCCCGATCCAAGCAGAAGAAGACCGGCAACTTTTGGATACAGACATCGTGGATGATCTGGTCGTAGGCTCGCTGCAGAAAGGTGGAGTAAATGGCTACCACCGGGCGCATCCCCTCACAGGCCATGCCGGCGGCCAACGTCACAGCGTGCTGCTCGGCGATCCCCACATCCACAAACTGATCTGGCAGCTTTTCCTTCAGTTTGTCCAGGCCAGTGCCCGTATCCATAGCGGCGGTGATGCCGATGATGCGGGGATCCCGCTCGGCCAGCTTGCAGAGGGCATGGCCAAAGACCTTGCTGTAGCTGGGGGGCTTGGGCTTGGTGGGCGGGTAGGGCTTGCCGGTGGCCAGGTCGAAGCGGGATTGGGCATGATACCCCACCTGTTCCGCTTCGGCAGGCGGGTAGCCCTTGCCTTTGACGGTAGCTACATGCACCAGTACCGGGCCGGAGATGCCGTGGGCCAACTCAAAGGCATCCAACAACTCCGCCAGGTTGTGCCCGTCCACCGGCCCCACGTAGGTAAAGCCCAGCTCCTCAAAGATAATGCCGGCTTTGTTGTTTTGCACAGCGGTAACCAGCTTCACCGTTTCCTTGAGGCGGTCAATTTCTGGGCTGAGGCTGGATCCCAGTAGGGGCAGGTTCTTCAGTTGCTCTTCTAGGCTGTCGGCCAAAAACTGCACCGGCGGGCTGAGGCGCAGGCGGTTTAAATAGCGAGGGATCGCCCCCACATTGGGGGAAATAGACATGCCGTTGTCGTTGAGCACCACCATTAGGTTGGTCTTGGGCAGGTGCCCGGCGTGGTTGATGGCTTCATAGGCCATGCCTCCGGTCAGGGCACCATCCCCAATGATGGCCACCACCTTGAAGTTGTCTCCCCGCCGATCCCGAGCGATGGCCATGCCCAAAGCTGCCGAGATGCTGGTGGAAGCGTGCCCCGCCCCAAAGTGATCGAAGCGGCTCTCGCTGCGCTTCAGGTAGCCGGAAATTCCCCCCTTCTGGCGCAATGTGTGGAAATTGTGGTACCTGCCGGTGAGCATTTTGTGGGCATAAGCCTGGTGCCCCACATCCCAGATCACCTTGTCTCGATCCAGATCGAGGGTCTTGTAGAGGGCCAAGGTCAGCTCCACCACCCCCAGCCCTGGCCCCAGATGACAGCCGACCGGGGAATTGGCAGCCGTCTGCAGATGTTTGTCGCGAATCTGGCGGGCTAGGCTGCGCAACTGGCTCAGGTTCAGGTTTCGGAGCTGGTTGGGATGAGTGATGTCACTCAGGTGCATAATGGACTCGTCCTTCCGGTGTGATCTCACTCTAATTCATTTTCAGGAGGGGTTTTGTAGCCCTCCCTCTCAAAACTTCAAGGAATGCAGGGATCCCCTCAATGCTGGGCCAAGGGCAGTGAGATCTTGAAAGGGGCATGCCAAGGAGCTTATTCAAGGGTTAGCCTCGCGTAAGGCCCTCGGTTGCTCCGGAGTTAAGGGCTAGGGCCCACTGCCGCGATGGTTTCTTCCTTTTTGTTAGCCATGAAAATCGCCGCCAACATCACCCAGCTCATCGGTCGCACCCCGCTGGTGCGGTTGAATCGGATCCCGCAATCGGAGGGGTGCCTGGCCGAGATCGTGGTGAAATTGGAGAGCTTTAACCCTGCCGCTTCGGTGAAAGACCGCATTGCCGTCAGCATGATCGAGGCTGCCGAACAGGCCGGTTTGATCACCCCCGGCAAGACCATCTTGGTGGAGCCCACCTCTGGCAATACCGGCATTGGCCTGGCCATGGCCGCTGCTGCCAAGGGTTACCGGCTCATCATCGTCATGCCTGAGAGCATGAGCCTGGAGCGGCGACTGCTGTTGAAAGCCTACGGAGCAGAGGTGCACCTGGCCAGTAGCGCCGGCGGCATGGGGGAAGCCATCTGGAAGGCTGAAGAGATCGTCCGCCGCACTCCCAACGCTTACATGTTGGGCCAGTTCACCAATCCCGCCAACCCCCGGATCCATGCCAGAACCACCGGCCCGGAAATTTGGGAAGATACCGATGGTCAAGTGGATATCCTGGTGGCAGGGGTAGGTACCGGCGGCACCATCACGGGGGCGGGCGAGTTTTTGAAGGGGAAAAACCCAGCCATTCGACTGGTGGCCGTTGAACCCAAGGCCAGTGCCGTCTTGAGTGGTGGACGGCCCGGCTTTCATCGCATTGAAGGGATCGGAGCGGGATTCGTGCCTGATGTGCTGCGGCGCGACCTGCTGGATGAGGTGATCTCAGTGGAAGATGAAGAGAGCATGGTCTACAGCCGGCGCCTGGCCAAAGAAGAAGGGATCCTCTCCGGCATTTCCACTGGGGCTGCCTTGGCGGGAGCCATCCAGGTGGGGCGGCGACCGGAAAACGCTGGCAAGCGGATTGTAATGATCCAGCCTAGTTTTGGGGAACGCTACCTGAGCACACCTCTTTTTCGCGACTTGGAGCGGGATTCCGATTCGAGATGACGATGATGCTGAGACTGCTGCCCTACAGGTCGCCCTGGCCCAGAGGGCGAGCTAGCATGGGTGAGAGTGACGTGGCGGAACGGCAGACGCGCTAGACTTAGGATCTAGTGCCGCAAGGCGTAAGGGTTCAAGTCCCTTCGTCCGC
>NZ_JANSHN010000016.1:0-70074 GCF_047461655.1 Synechococcus sp. W55.1 | reverse complement strand
TCCACCTCGACTCCTGCCCAAGGCTTGCTCCCCTTTGGCTGCACAGGGGTGAGCACGAACGATGGTTGAGTCCAGGATAAGATGCTCTCAATCGGGTTCTGTGATGAAGAACTGAAACATTCTTTCCCAGACTCCCAAGCGACTCCAGCGATGGAATCTTGGGTAAATGGTGTACCACTTTCCATATCTTTCCGGGAGGTAGCGCCAGGGGGAGCCAGAACGAGCCATCCACAGCACGCCCTCGATAAACCGTTTGCATCCTGCCTCTTTGCCGATGTGGGGTTCTGTTCGCAGAAAAGCTAGAATCTTTTGCCATTTATTGTCATCTATGACAAGGTAACTCATCAGACCTTGCCCAAAAACTATCCTCACCTCATACTGAAAGTAAACACAACCTAGTTTGAATCGAAATGACCATAAATGACCATAATTGCCGCTGGAAATGGCCACAGCCTGTGATCTTCGAGGCCTGAGTTTCCGGCCAATTGAGATAGGCAACTTTGGTGAGGGATCCCGGCAAAATCAAGCCAGTAAGTCCTTGAGAATCTCATTGGAAAATAGCCAGCCATTGGGTGGGATCAGCCGCAGCCGACCCGCCTCGCAACTGGCCCAGCCCTTCTCGAAATAGGGATCCAGCTTCTCCAAAGCTTGCTCGACCTTTGCCCGGCCAAAACGCTCTTGCAAATGGCCCAAATCCAGACCTTCCTGTAAACGCAGCCCCAACATCAAAGTATCCATCCAAACTTCCTCTGGAGATGCTTCAGGAGGGAGGGGGTAGACTCCAGCTTTCACCTGCTCAAAGTAGTGGTAAAGGGTTTTGGGTTGCTGAATGCGCCGTCCACCCTCGTAGCCAACGGATCCCATACCAAAGCCGAAGTAAGGGCGATTTTCCCAATAAACCCGGTTGTGGCGGCAGGCATACCCAGCCTGGGCAAAATTGGAAATCTCATAGTGAATGTAGCCGGTCTGGGTGAGCAGCTTGCGCGCCATCACGTACATTTCAACCGTGGTTTCCTCGGTGGGCAAAGGCGCATCTCCCGGTCGGTACATCCGGCCAAATCGGGTTCCCGGCTCAATCGTCAGATCATAGATGGAGACGTGGGGAGGGTTAATTTCAATGAGAGCTTGCAAAGAGTTGTGCCAATGCTCCAAGGTTTGGTAAGGCAGCCCAAAGATCAAATCCAGATTGAAATTATCAAGGCCCACCGCTTTGAGATCAGATACAGCCTCGTAAACTTCTTCTACCCCATGCAGGCGGCCACAAGCGGCCAGCAGCTCCGGTTGAAACGCTTGTACCCCCAAGCTGATGCGGTTAACCCCCAATGCCCGATAGCCCGCCAACTGATCTCGGGTCAGGGTGCCGGGATTGGCCTCTAGGGAAATCTCACAGTCAGGATGAAACGGGATCCTCTCTTTCAGCTCGTTCAAAATCCGCCCCACTTGCTCCACCGTCAGCAGAGAGGGTGTGCCACCCCCGAAAAAAAGGCTGGTCAACGGTCTGGGATCCCCGGCCAGATGGCGGTAGCGGTAGGAGCTGCCGATCTCTCGGCAGAGCATTTGCACGTAAGTTTCTATCAACTCTCGGGTGCCCAAGCCCGTGGCAAAATCACAGTAGTGGCAGCGCTGCCGACAAAAAGGGATGTGCAGGTAAGCTGCTTCAGGCCAATCAACCTGGTCGCGGCAGCATTGCAGAGCAGTATCGGTCGGAGTGGGATTGTGCAAAGCCGTTGCCACAGCCATGGGTCAGCTCAAACGGGATAGAACCACTATACTGATAGACTCCGAAACTCCTCACGAGGAGGGATCCCATGGGAGCTGTGCGCCTGGCGGTAATCGACTATGATGCCGGAAACTTGCATTCGGCTTGCAAAGGCTTGGAGCGTGCCGGGGCAGAGGTGCATCTGGTAACAGAGCCGGTCGGGCTGGAGCGTTTCGACGGGATCATCCTGCCGGGAGATGGGGCTTTTGATCCGGCCATGCAGCAGTTGCGAGAGCGAGGCTTTGTGGATCCCATCCGGGAGGCGGTGCAGCGGCAGCAGCCCTTCTTGGGCATTTGCATTGGTTTGCAGGTTTTGTTTGAGAGCAGCGAAGAGGGGGTGGAACCGGGGCTGGGCATCGTGCCCGGACGGGTGCAGCGCTTTCGGCCAGAGGCGGGCCTGCGCATCCCTCACATGGGCTGGAATCAACTGCAACTCACCCAAGCCCACTCTCCCCTCTGGGCAGGGATCCCCGATCAAACCTGGGCCTATTTTGTCCATTCCTATCACGGTGTGCCCAGCGATCCAGCCTGGGTGGCTGCTACCACCCAACACGGCAGCCAAACCTGTGTAGCCGCTATTGCCCGCGGCACCTTGTTTGCTACCCAATTTCACCCAGAAAAGTCCGGCCCCTACGGCTTGAAGATGCTGCGCAACTTTGTCGAGTTTGTTGCCCGTTGTTCCCCCTTATCTGCTCCCAGAGCCTAGTGCCCCATGAACTATTGGCTGATGAAATCTGAGCCCAGCATCTATAGCATCTGGGATTTGCAGCGGGAGGGCCAAACCCTTTGGGATGGCGTGCGCAACTACCAAGCCCGCAACTATCTGAAGGCAATGCAGCCTGGGGATCGCGCCTTTTTCTACCATTCCAATGCCGAGCCACCCGGAATTGCCGGTTTGATGGAGATCCTGGAAACCCACGTGGTGGATCCCAGCCAATTCGACCCTGCCAGCCCCTACTATGATCCCAAATCTACCCGCGAGGATCCCCGCTGGCATACGGTGCGAGTGCGGTTTGTCTCAGCCTTTGGGCGATTGATCCCTTTGGCTGAATTGCGAGACACCTTCACCCCAGAGGAGCTGGAAGTAGTACGACGGGGCACGCGACTGTCGGTCATGCCGGTTGCCGAAGGGGTGGCGAAACGATTGCTGGCGCTGACGGGAGTTTCTACGCAGTCTCCTCTATGATGGGCGAGGCCAACCTGAGTGGGGCCAATTTGCGTGGCGCCGACCTAAGTGGGGCGGATCTAACGGGGGCGGATTTGCGAGGGGCCAATCTGTCGATGGACAACCTAAAGAGCGCTTTTCTGGAAGGGGCAATCTACAGTGCCAACACCCGCTTTCCCGCCGAGTTCGACCCAAAATTTGGAGGGGATGACATTGTTCGGCGCTGACCCCAGCTCACCGGCTTAAAATTCATGAGCCAAAAGCTGAGAGCCCCCAGCGCTGTAAGCTATCAAAGGCCGCGTAGGCCGTCAGATCCGGCTGCAGGGGCGTAATCGATACATAGCCTTCCGCAACGGCCCGCACATCCGAGCGGGGATCCACCCCCTCTTCCACCACCTCTCCTGCCAGCCAGTAGTAGGCCTTGCCGCGCGGATCCACCCGCTTCTCGTAGATATCGGTGTATTTGCGCCAGCCCAGAGGAGCTAGAACCATGCCGCGCATCTCGGCAGCCGACAATGGCGGCACATTCACATTCAACAGCATGGGCTCCCCCAAGGGCTTCAAGCTCAGTTTCTCCAGCAACGTCAGCACCACTTGCGCTGCCGGCTGAAAATCCTGATGGGTAAAGCTGGCCAGGCTCACCGCCAAACTGGGGATCCCTTCCAGCAGCCCTTCCATCGCTGCCGATACGGTGCCGGAGTAGAGCACGTCGGTGCCCAGATTGGCTCCCTGATTGATGCCGGAAATCACCCAATCGGGAGGATGATCCAATAGCCCGTCCAGACCTAACTTGACACAGTCGGAAGGTGTGCCCGAACAGGCCCAGGCCTGCACTCCTGGGGGAAATCCCTCCCGCACCGGATCCACCCGCAGCGGCTTGTGCAACGTCAAGGCATGGCCGGTGGCCGAGCGCTCCCGATCCGGACAGACCACCGTGATCTGATGTGCGCCCAGCCGAGCCAGAGCAGCGGCCAGACAACGTACCCCCGCCGCCTGGATGCCATCATCGTTGCTGATGAGAATGTTCATCGCAGCCACCCCACACCCGCCCTTAGACATACACCAGTCTGACCCAACGATCCGCTCTGATCCCTCAGGTAGCCAAGTTCAGCGACGAAATCTGAAAATTCACGGCCTCTTGAGGTTATTATTGGACGTAGCCTTTCGAACAATATCAGTAGGAACACAATGTCACCCCATGAGGTCAAGTGCCATTATGAAGCTAAGGTAAAGTAAACCCTGCGGTTTCCTTCCTCTTTGTTGTGCCTTCTTGTTTGCATCTTGCTGTTTCCTCATCCATATCCCCTTGAGACTCCTTCCCGCTAAAGCGAACAGCGGGGCAAAGCTGGGGAGTCTGTAAAACCCATCAGGTCGCTCGAGCGACAGGAAGTTGATCTCATGTCACTTGTTTCCATCACATCGGCAACAGAGGCTCAGGAATGGCGTGAGCTTTGCCAGTGGGCCGAGGAGCACTACCGCTGTCGCACCTTTCCCAAAGACGTGCGCATCCCCACCCGTCCGGGATTGGTGTACATCACCCAAGAGGGGGTGGTGCGCTTGGTCAGCCAAACTCCAGAGCGGCGGGAGGTCTTTGTTGGGTTTATCACGGCTGGGTTTCCCTTTGAGCTGAGCAACCCAGAGCGCTTTGAGTTAAAAGCCTGCACCCACGCCGACCGCACCACGGTGATGTGGTTCTACTGGCAAGACCTGGAGCAGTGGCCCTACTTGCACCAGAAAGTCCAGGAAAACTTTCGCCAGCAACTGCAACGGAAGCTGCTGTGGTTGGGAAACTTGGGCCAACGGCGCGCCATCGACCGCCTCAAGGGCTTTTTGAGCCTGTTGATCGAGGAGTATGGGCAGCCCTGTGAACAGGGGATGTATCTTCCCTGGCCCCTTACCCACGCCCAGATTGGGGATGCCATTGGGGCCACTCGTGTGACGGTGACTCGCCTTCTGGGATCCCTGCGCTCGAAAGGGTTTGTGCAGGTGCTGGATCAAAACTTAATCTGCATTCCCAACGGGGTGAAGCTCCAGCCCACTCCGAAGAAGGCGGCCAGCGCCTAGCCCTGCTGTCTAAAGCGTTATGCCTACGGCACCCTGTCAAAAACTGCACTGCTGACCAAGAAAACTGGGTTGCCAGCCCCGCCCTAAGGCCTACGGCCCGCTGACGCAACCAGGTCGGCTTTGTGCTATGGTGTTGGATGAACTCCGCCAACTTGAATATGGCGCAGTGTCAACAGGGAAAGTATCTGGGAGTTCATCCCAGTAGTTCGGGTCATAGCATCCCTCACCACTTGCAAAGGTGGTGTAGCCCAGGAAGTAGGAGTCATCCTGCAACCTGGGAAAAAATCCTTGCCATTTAGGGCAGGGAGAATGTCGGCGCTGTTGTTCCTTCACCTTTGCGCTACGCCTACTACCCCGGCTGTGTGGCCCAAGGGGCCTGTCGTGAGCTGTACGACTCCACCGACCAGATTGCGCGGCATCTGGGCATTGAACTGGTGGAGCTGGGGGCTGCTTCTTGCTGTGGTTCTGGCACCTTCAAAGAAGAATCGGAGCTGCTGGAAGATACGGTAAATGCCCGCAACCTGGCTTTGGCCGAGGCGCTGGGGTTGCCGATGCTCACCCACTGCAGCACCTGTCAGGGGGTGTTGGGCCGCGTGAATGAAAAGTTAAAAGCTGCGAAAACCGCGAATCCAGAGTACTTTCACCAGGTGCAAGCCCTGTGCCAGAAAGGGGGCTGTGAGAGCCGTTACCAGGGCACAGGCGATGTGCGCCATTTGCTGTGGGTGCTGGTTCATGACTACGGCCTGGAGCGATTGGCCCAACAGGTCAAGCGGCCCCTCTTGGGGCTGCGCTGCGCTGCCTTCTACGGGTGTTATCTGTTGCGGGCCTACGACATCTCCCGCTTCGATGTGGCACGGGATCCCCGTTTGATGGAGGATCTCTTCGAGCGTTTGGGGGCCACCCCTGTTTGGTATCGCGGGCGCACCCAGTGTTGCGGCTGGCCCATTTCCAGCTATGCCCCGCAGCAGTCTTTCTCGATGGCAGGCCGGCATCTTCTGGAGGCCATAGAGGCGGGAGCGGATTGTTTGGTCACCCCCTGTCCCCTGTGTCACCTCAACTTGGACTCTCGGCAGCCGGAGGTGGAAGAGGTGATCGGGCGCAAGCTGGGGATCCCGATCCTGCATTTGCCACAATTGGTGGGCCTGGCCCTGGGGATCCCAGCGGAAAACTTGGGACTGAACCGCCATGTAGTACAGGTGGAAAGAGCCCTGCAAAAAATAGGCCGCTAAATCCCACTTGATGGCTGGGGGATCCCTGGGCAAACATCAGGTGGGTTCTGCCTGGGAAGGATATGCTATTCTGCCCAGCAAGGTACCCGTCCCTGTTCAAAAACCGCAAAGTTCCTCTTAAATTCACCTACTCCTGCTTGGCAGCTCCCTATGGTAGTCTCGGATCCCTTTGGCCTTGTTGTGCAAGAAGTGCAGCAGGGCGGGTACGCAGACCGAGTGAAAAAGCTGGTTTACTTTGCCTGCACCAGCACTTGGGAAAGCGATGTCAGCAAGTTGAGCCAGATAGATCTGAAAGCCCTGCTGGAGCAGCTTTGCCGTGAGCACGCTACCCTTGATGCTTTGGGCCAACGCTTTCGAGAGGCCATCAGCCGCATCAACAAAAAAGCCGAGTATGCTCGCATCGCCAAGATGCTGCTAAGCAAGCTACAGCCCCTGTATCAACAGCCCCAAGCGGATCCCTCTAGCCCACTCATGCCCTCGCCCAAGGAGCCATCAGCTTGGGCCGCACCCTCGCCTATCTTGTCCTTGGAGTATGGAAGCCCACGACTGCAAAAGCAAGACTACGATCCCTTCGAGCTGCGGGCAGGGGTGATGCGGCAAACCAGCCCTTTGCGGGCCAAGCTGGTTCTGTTCACGGCTTTGTACCACAAAGTAGAGCCTACTCTGCAGGGGTTGGCGGCCCTGCGGCGCTACAGCCTGGACGAGCTGCTCAGAGCCCTCTACGATGCCTGCGCCTCCCCCCAAGAACTGGAAGCCCGGCTGAAGGAGGCGGTGCAGCAGTTGCAGGAGCCGGATCAGGATGGCCAAGCCGCCAATGCTGTGCTGCAGATGCTGAAGCCTCTTTACGTTGACGTGCCCCCAGCGACCCTCCCCGGCGGAGGATTGGCTGCTGAGCCTCTCTCCGCCAATCTGGATTGGCTGAATACCGAAGATGCCGCTCGCGCGGGCGAGGCAGAGTCCCTGGCCAGCCCCATGACTTGGATTGACGCTGGGATCCCAGAAGATGAGGAAGAACCTGCAGATCCTCTGGCTTTTGCAACCTGGACAACACCACCCGGCCCCTCTTCTGACCTGCGACAGGAGATCCCAGAGTCCTGCCGCCAACTGCTCCATCACAGCGCCGGATCCTTGATGGTTGCCATCGAGAACACCCTAAGCGAGTTGGGCAACGCCCTGGACGAAGGTCTGCAGGATGAGGATCCCGTCCAATATCTGACCCTCAAACACCAGGTGCTGCGCGGCTTCTTGAGGGATGTCGAGGGATCCGCCGCAATGTTCATGGGGATCTTGAAAAAGCTAGAACAATCGGAGTGGCGCCTGGTGCAGCCCCTGCGCGTCAGCAATGCAAAACAGGCTCTGCCGGAGGCGGTTACCGAAATGCCCGCTGAGCTGGCGGATCCCTATGCTTCCCTAAGACAGGTGTTGGCCAGCAGCGAGCTGGCCCAGCAAAAGCCGCAGTTGGAGCAGGAGGTGATGCGTTTGGTGCGGCGCAGCGTCGGCTCTGTCAAAACTGCTATCGAACAGGCCCTGAGCGAGTTGGGCAAGGCGTTGGATGAGCAGTTCCAAACCTGCACCCTAGAGGAAGCCTTGGTTCTCAAGTACCAAACACTACGCGCCTTTTTGCAGGAAGTGGGGGAGATCTCCACCAAATTTGCTGCTTTCTTGGATCGCATGGAGGAGGCAGAGCGCCGTCTGTTCGGGCTGGTTTGAAGCTCAAACCCGCTGTTTGGGGATCCCGTTCAACACTGGCGATCAGCTGCGCAGAGTGCTGGGGAAACGCCCAGATCCTTATCTAGAATAACCACCAGTGCAGCTCCTCTCTCACTTCTCTGAGCTCTCCCCTCTCTTCTATGGATGCCAAGGATCTGCTTCGGCTTTACCGGGCAGGACGGATCAACTTTGCGGGCGAGAACCTGGCCGCCCTTGACCTGAGCCGGGCCGATTTGATCGGGGTGGATCTCTCCCAAGCAAACCTGCACAGTGCCAATTTGATCTTCGCCTTCTTGGGGCGGGCCAAGCTGCAGAAGGCCAACCTCGTCGGGGCTAACCTCGGGGGGGCCAACCTCAGCCAGGCGGACTTGAGCGAGGCGGATCTCAGAGATGCCCAGTTGCACGGCGCCACCCTACAAGGAGCAGATTTGCATGGGGCCAACCTGACGCTGGCTCTGTTGATCGATGCCAACCTGCTGGATGCGGATTTGCGTTGGGCCAACCTCACCAGTGCCAACTTGGGGGGAGCTTGCTTGCGGGGGGCTAATCTCCGTTTCGATAGCCGCCGGGGAGCGGTATTGCGCAACGCCAATCTTAGCCGCGCTGATCTCAGCGGAGCCAACCTGTCGGGAGCGGATTTGACACGGGCCGACCTGAGCGGGGCCAACCTAAAAGAGGCCAGTTTGATCAAGGCCAACTTGCAAGGGGCCAGCCTGCAGCAAGCCCGTTTGCAGGGAGCCATCCTGAGCGAGACCGACCTGAGGGGGGTTTCTTTTTTGGGGGCAGACCTGCAAGGGGTGCAGATGGCGCGGGCCAACTTGAAGGAGGCGATACTTCGCCAGGTGAATCTGACAGAGGCCAACTTGAGCGAGGCGGATCTGGCCGCAGCCGATCTTTCCGCCAGTTGTCTGTGCTCGGCCAAACTGGCGCGGGCAGATCTGAGTCGGGCCAATCTGGCCGGGGCCGATTTGCGGTGTGCCAACCTGGTGGATGCCTATTTGGGCCGCACCAACCTGGAAAATGCCGATCTCGGCGAGGCAATCCTAACCCGAGCCGATCTGAGCACAGCCAACCTCAGCGGGGCCAATTTGCGCGGGGCAACTCTGCCGGATGGACGGGTAGGCTGATTGGACAGACTCGCTACCGTATGAGGACGAGGATTCTTGTCCCTGAGTGAGACGGGGATCCGCCCCGGAAAAGGTGAGGTTTTCCCCTGCCCCAGAGAGGCCACAACCGCTACCCTACAAGGGAAGGATGGGTCAAAGAGATCCGTGAACAGCCGCCGATTTCTGTCCTTGATGGAAGCTTTGTGGGCCGATCTGCCCTTGCCGGAATGGTTGCCGGGGGCAGGAGAGCGCTCCTGGCAGCAGACGGTGGCAGCCCTGCTCCAGCTATGGCAAGAAGTTGGACAGTTTGGGGTGGTGATCGGTGGGCCGGTGTCTTGGTGGCCCCCCTGGGTGGTTCGGGATCCGCTGCCTCAACTGCCGTCGCCCATTGACGCTCCAGAACCGAACCTGAAGCTGCGGGAGCTGGCCCGTGAAGATCCCTGGCTGTTTACCCCCGACTTGTCCCCCGAGTCGATTCTGACCCCTGGCCAGACGGTGATCCCTCTCCTGCCGCAGGATCCCCTGGTGGAGGAGCCTTTTTTGCTGGTGCTCACCCCTGTTTTTTCGGCGGTGGCCGCCCAAGGGCATCACCCCCACACGCGGCAGAGGGGGATGATGGTGTCTTTTGAGCCGGAAGTGGTGCATCGGGCTTGGCAGATCCTAGAGCAGCGGGTTCAACAGGGTAGGCCGGATCGCTTGCCCTTCTGGCAGGAGCTGATCAAGCACCATCCCCTCATGGAGCCTCATGTGCGGGTGCTGGCCCGCTTCAGCAGCCTTCTTCTGCTGGGAAACCTGGCCGAGTCGGGATCCCCGCCCGCTCGCTTACCCCCCGCCAGAGCCGAGAACTCCCCTGCGCCCACAACCCGGCCAGAAGATTGGCAGAAGCGGCGGTCTCCTCCTTCCCATGGCCAGCCTGCCGGTCAAGGCCAACAGAACAGCCTTTCGGAGGCAGAACTGTTGCGGGCTCTCATCCACGAGATCCAGACGCCCCTCAGCACCATCCGCACCTTGGTTAGTCTCATCCTGAAGCGGCACGATCTGCCGTCGCGGGTACGGGAATACGTGGAGAAAATTGACCGCGAATGTACCGAGCAAATCAACCGCTTCGGGCTGTTTTTCCAGGCTACAGAAACGGTGATGCCCGCTGCTACCCCACAGGAGGGGCGTCGGCTTCAGCTAGAGCCCATTGCGCTGGTGGACTTGGTGCGGCAAAACCTGCCTCGCTGGCAGGAGCAGGTGGAACGGCGGGGATCCCAACTGGAGTTGGAGATTCCCGATGAGCTGCCGGATGTGGTCAGCGATCCCAAGGCGCTGGAAGCGGTGCTGTTTGGCATGGTCGACCGCATTGCCCGCAGCACGCCGGCTGGCAGCCACATTCGCGCCCAGTTGGTCAGCGCAGGGGAGCTGGTCAAACTTCAGTTTCAGGTCAACACCCCTGAGGACAACAACGTCGCTGCTGCCGCAGAGCCCAAATCCCCTCAGGCGATTGGGCAGTTGTTGGTCGTGCAGCCGGATACCGGTGCAGTGAGCCTCAGCCTTCCCGTCACCCAAACTCTGTTCCGCGCCTTGGGGGGCTACCTCACCGTGCGCCACCGCGCCCATCGGGGGGAAGTTCTCAACATCTACCTGCCCCGCCAGCTATAAGCCACCCAGTTGGGATCCCGATAGCGTCTCAGGATTGATATGGCGGATTGCAGGGGAGGTAGGGCTAGGATCGATCTGCCAGCGCCGGGAGAGTCTAGAGATTGGATCCATGCCGAGAGCCAGAAAAGTTGCTGAACACCATCCAGAGCCTGAACCCGTCTGCGGAGCCGGAGAACCCAAGGTTAAGGGGGTCACTCTTTCTGCCCAGCAGCTTTCCACTTTGCTTCACGAAATGCGCAATCCTCTCACCGCCCTGAGCACGCTGGCCAAGTTATTGCAAAAACGCTTGCCCCCCGAGGATCGCAACCACTGGATTGGCCTGAGCATTGAACAGGAGTGCAAGCATTTGCAGGAGCTGCTGGCGGAGTTCGAGCGTTTGGACGGGATCCCGGCCCCCCTCCAGCTTCAGCCCCTCTCCTTGGCCGACCTGCTGCGGGAGTGGATCCCCATCTATCAAGCCTTGGCCGAAACCCAGGGACACCACTTTCAAGCCGTCCTGCCCCCTTCCCTACCCCCTGTACAAGCCGATCCGCGTGCCCTGCGGCAGGTGCTTGATAACTTGATCGACAACGCTTGCAAGTACACCCCGCCCCCAGGTGAGATCCGGCTGAAGGTGGAGCTGGGTGAAGATCCCTCAACTGCTTCGCAATGGGAAGTGTTCGTTGCCGTCTGCGACAACGGCCCCGGCATCCACCCTGAGAACCTGGAGCGGATCTTCGATCCCTTTTTTCGGGCAGATCTTTCTAAGCCAGGGCAGGGGCTGGGGTTGGCCATTAGCCGCGACCTGGCCACCCGGATGGGCGGAGATCTCCAGGTGGAAAGCTCCCCCCAAGGCTCCTGTTTTCGCCTGAGATTGCCCACAGGTTAGTAGGAAGATTGTAGAGATATGGGATGGCAGGTGCCGCCAAACGCTTGAACGCTACCCAGGAGCTGCAGATGGCCTCTTCTCCCCCAGCCAAACCCGAACCCTCTGCTGCCAGTCCAGCAGCCCGCATTCTGCTAGTAGATGATGAACCCGGCTTACGGGAAGCGGTGCAAGCCTACCTCGAGGACAGCGGCTTTGAGGTGATCCCGGCGGCCAACGCCCAGCAGGCTCTGCAACTGCTCAGCACGGCCCAGCCTCAGTTGATCATCTCCGACATCATGATGCCGGGCATGGATGGCTATCAATTTTTGGCCCAACTGCGAAAACTCGAGCCCTACAGCCATCTGCCGGTGGTGTTCCTCACCGCCAAGGGGATGACCGCCGACCGCATCCAGGGTTACCGGGCCGGTGTCGATGCCTATTTGCCCAAGCCCTTCGATCCGGAGGAGCTGGTGGCCATCGTCTCCAATCTCATTGAGCGATCCCGCGCTGCCAGCCCTTCGGAGGTGGTGGCCCGCGAGCTGGCCTCGATTCGCGCCCTGCTGTCGGAGCGCACCCTTGCCACAGCCACGCCTGCCCAGACCTCTGCCCCCACCCCCCTGCCCCCACCCATCAAGGTAGAGCTGACGCCGCGGGAACAACAGGTGTTGGAGAAGGTGGCAGAAGGGCTGATGAACAAGGAGATTGCCAAGCAGCTGCAAACCAGCGTGCGCAACGTGGAAAAATACGTCACCCGCCTGCTGAACAAGACGGGCACCAGCAGCCGCACCGAGCTGGTTCGCTATGCCCTTACCTATGGCCTAATTCGGCTATAGCCCTCACCCCCAACCCCTAGGAAGACTGAAGAACGTGAGACACGGTTTTATCGCTGGGGCTTTGGTGGCACAGTAACCAGCAGCTCCACCCCAAAGGCGTGATCCCCGGCAGGGTAGCTGGTAATCCCCAGCCCATCGATGCGGGTCAGCAGCTCACGGGCCTCCGGCTCCAAGCCTGCCAAACCACCCGGTAGTGTGGCCTCCAGCACTGTTCGGATCCCTTGCCAATTCAGCAAAAAGTAGCCGTAGTTGGGCTTGGGCAACTGATCGTAGAGGGTTTTCAGCGGCTCGGTTTGGGGAAGCAAATTGCCCTGGCGTTGGGCGAGGGTTTGCAGCGCCGCCGTGCTGCTGGTCACGATCAAATAGTTGCCTTCCCAGGCGCGGGTCAAAAGCGGGCGGTTAAACAAGGGATCCGCCCACGTCACCTGTCCACCCGCCTCCGTTACCCCTACTCCCGATTCTTGGGCCAGCCGATCCAACTGAGTCAGGGCCGCGTTGGCCTTGTCTTTTTGGCTGGTCTCGATCACCAAGGCTGCTCCCATGCCCTGCAACAGGGGATGGGCCTGGGCATCCGGTGCCACCAGCAGGGCCATCTCCCCATCCATCCAAGCCAGCAGATCTTTTTCCAAGTCCAAACGGGTATTGGCGCGAAACTCAGCCCGCAGCTCCTCTAACGACTCCTTGACCGGCGGATCTTTTTCCAGCTCAGGCATAACGGCTTGCCAGCGCTGGGCAATCTGCTGGGTGGTCAGCACCGCCAAGGCATTGCCGGGCAGCCGCTGAATGAGTTCGCCGCGAGCCGTTTGCCACCCCCCCTGCACCTGGGTTTTCGGATCGGTCTGGGTCAACATGCGCAGCCGCAGGCCCTGCTCCTGCCAGTGGGCAGCCATGGCCAAAGAGCGCAGGGGTTGCAGGGATCCCAGCGTCGCCGGATCCAGATCCTGCATCCAGTCTTGGAAAGATTCGGGATCCTCCTGCAAAGCCTGGAAGTTGAAGTAGGCAAAGGCCAGCGTGCCGCTCTTATACAGATCGCCAACAGCGGTGCGGAAACTTTCGGAGCGGCCAATCGGCTCTGCTTCGCCGCGATACACAGCAATCGCCTGCTGCATCACCCTCGGGTCGTTGGCCACCGCCACAAAACGGTTGCCAAACTCAGCAGTTACCCACCGCTCGCCCGGCTCCCCGTTGGTTTGCACATAGAGGGTGACCCCCTGCTCCTGGCGCTGCTCGAAGTTGGCCCCTTCTGCTGCTGCTTGTTGCCGCACCTGGGCCAAGAATTGCCCAGACAAATCAGCGTTGCGGGTGCTGGCTCCAAACAGGATCCCAGGCACCGGCTCGGCAGCTCCAGGCACCAGATTGGGGATCACCACTGCCATCGTGAATTGCTCGCCAGCCCAAGCTTGCATCTCTTCCCGAGAGAACTCCTTGCCGGTTTCAGCCAAAGCTTCTGCCGTCCAGCTCTCCCACTGGGCCAAAAGGTCAGGGTGAGTGCGAAAAGATTCTTCCGGTTGG
This sequence comes from Synechococcus sp. W55.1, assembly GCF_047461655.1. Lineage (NCBI taxonomy): Bacteria > Bacillati > Cyanobacteriota > Cyanophyceae > Synechococcales > Synechococcaceae > Synechococcus > Synechococcus sp. W55.1. The sequence goes on along the minus strand of NZ_JANSHN010000016.1, from coordinate 56,205 downwards.
GTAGAAAAGGTCAGTACCAGGGGCGCCGACTGGGGAACCAGCGCGGTTTCCGGCAGAACATCGCCGGGCAACTGTACCTGTGGCCCTCTGAGTTGGCAGGATCCCAGGAGCCAAGAGCCCCCCACCGCCATCAACGTAAGGGAGAGAGGACGAAACCGGCACTGAAGTTGGGTCTTCATATCACACCTGCGACGAGCCGTCCTCTTGAGGATAGGCGATGGACTCAGAGCCTGTCTGTGATCGCAGCCTCATACATCGGAATATGTAGAAATTGTTACTTTGGCCGGGCGCGAGCGACCAACTCATCCACGTACTCGTTCCAGCGCAACCCTTCGTGAGCCTGGATCCAAACCACCCGCACCTGGGGGCACTCCTGCTTTAGCCGATACAGTTCCTGGATCAAATCCAGGTTTTCCACCGGGCCTGTGCGCCGCCGCCATCCCTGAGCTGCCCACTGCGACATCCAACGGTTGTAGGTTTGCACGCAGAGGTGGGAATCGCTGTAGATGGTGTCCACGCTGTTGCCTTGGGTGTCACGGCAATACCGCAAAGCCCGAATTAAGCCGGTCAGTTCCATGCGGTTGCTGGTGCTATCGGGATCCCCTCCCCAAAACTCTTCCACAACCCGATCATCTTGAACCACCACCACGGCCCATCCCCCTGGCCCCGGGTTAGGAGAACATCCCCCGTCCGTGAAGATGCCGCTGCGGGGGCAGGCAGCCAGACGGCTGGGGCGCGCTCCTTTGCGGCTGCGCATCCGTGAAACCTTGGTCATGGTGCTCATCCGATGCTAACGGGAAGATTTGGGATCCCGGCTCGACAACAGACACTGCATCTTACCGCACAAGGGCGTGCCAGCACCACTATTTAGTGTATCTAGTTCCGGGAAAGTTTTACTTTACACTATCAGTAGTATAAACCTCGTCAACACCAGCTCACGTGACGTAAGGTTAGAGAGACAGGGAAATTCTGCCAAAACGGCGCGAACAAAAACCCCCAGAAAATCTGGGGGAGGAGTGGTGTGTTGAGGTGATGAATACTCGCATGATATCTCTCGAATTCGGTGAGTAGGCCAAACCGGCGATAGATCCCTGCGTTTTTTTGCAGAAATCATTGCAGATACTGGAAAGCATCAGACACTAGAGACCAGCGCGTCAAAACTGAGCTTATTTCGTCTTGATCATATATATAGTGCTCAATCTCGAAGAAATATCTATTTAGACACCAAATATAGAGAAGCCAGTAATAACTTTTCTTATGCACCTACCGCCGACACTAGGGGTTGTGTCAAGCCCAAATGAGCATAGAGACGGGAAAAGTCAAAATTCGCTGACATTAGCTCTTGGATGCAGCGGACTTTCACCTCCTCGTGCAGGCGAATCTGCCCAAAAACCCGTTCGATGCGGTTGATGGTGGTGAAGGTGTCCAGATCCACCGAGAGAATCGGCACTTCCAGCTCTTCTGCTCGAGACCGAATGCGGGGATCCAGAGGGAGCTTGCCGGTCAAGATCAGGCAGAGGGTGGAAGTTTCCAGGGCGGCCAGTTGAATATCGGTGCGGTCTCCGCCGGTGATCACCGCTTTGTGATCCAGCTTGCGGAAGTACTTCAAGGCCGAGTTGACGTTCATCGCCCCCACCGCGATGTCTTCGACCATCAAGTCCATCCGATCCGGACAGCAGAGCACCTCGGCATCCAGTTGCCGCACCAACTCCCCAACGCTGATGCTGCGCAAAATGCGATGGGAGGGCAAAATCCCCAGCACCGGGATCCCGTGTCCCTCCAAAAAAGGCCGAATGATCGTTTTTGCCGGTTGCATTTGGTCAGGTGGCACATCGTTCAGCAGCACGCCTGCCAAGCGGGATCCCAGTTGGCGATGAACAAAGAGAAGAGAATCGACGGCCAAGGGGGAATGGTAGCGACTGATCAGCAGTACCGGAGCATCCAGGGCTTGGGCCATCTTGGCCAGCGACAGGCCAAACAATTCCCCCTCGTAAAGATCGGCTGGGCCTTCCAGCAGCACCAAATCGGCAGGGGAGCGCTGGACAAACTCCAACAGAGGGGCAACCGGGCACTCTGGAGCTGGATCCCCGGGAGCTCGCTTCATTTGAGCCAGCAAAGCCTCTTCGTTGAGCCGGAGCAGCATCGGCGGCATTTGATCCATCGTCAGCCGCAGAGACTCCGCCACAAAGCGCATATCCGGATCGCCCCCTTCCAGCGAGCAATCTTCCCGCTCGCAAGAACCGATGGGCTTCCCATAGGTGACTTTTATCCCTTGCTGCTGCAGATGCTTGGCCAAACCCAAGATGGCAGCCGACTTACCGCTGAAGGGCTCAGTAGAACCAATTAAAAGGAACTTGGACACGGATGGCTCCCGGTAACGAGAGGGACGAAGGGATCCGATACTCAGTCTAACGAAGGCTACTCGGGGAGAAGCCGGTGCAGAATCTGAGCAAAGGTGGGGATTTCCCGTCTCTTGAACTAAAACGCAGGTTGAACGCAAGCTTGGACGCAAAGTCTTACTCTTCAAGTTCCCAAAAACCAGAGACCAATGTTGGAACCTGGGCAACGCCGCCGCGACCAGACTCTTTTTTTCTCGGTTCCGGGCTAACCGATTAAGATCGGCTCTTCCGGGTAGGTCACCAACGGGCGAGGCTGTTGTTGGGCCAAGGCCAAGACAATGGTCAATGCCCCCAGCCGGCCCCAGAACATCACCAACACGATAATCAGTTGGCCAAACCAGTTTAACTCCCCAGTGAAGGCTGCCGAGAGGCCGCAGGTGGCGAAGGCGGAGATCACCTCAAACAACACCGGATCCAACCTACTGTTACTGTGGGTTATCAAAATCAACCAAGCGGCCAACAACACCACAAACAGAGAAACCGTCAACACCGCTGCCGCCTTGCGCACCATGGAGGGATCCAAGCTGCGCCCGGCAATCTGAGCGCTGGGCAAACCGCGGGCATAGCCCCAGAGGGCCAACACCAACACCGCCAAGGTGCCGGTGGTTATGCCGCCCCCCATAGAAGCTGGGGCTGTCCCAATAAACATGAGAGCCATCAGCAGCAACCGGCTTGCCGGGGTCAAATCCTCAATGGGGATCCCGGCAAACCCAGCCGTTCGAGCAGAAACCGATTGAAAAAACGTCAGGCCCAAGCGGCGGGGCCAGCTCACCTCCAGCAGGGATCCACCGGGCAAGCTCTCTCCCAAAAACAAACCAATGCCGCCCGTGCAGAGCAAGACCACCACCACGCCCAGGGTAATGCGGGTGTGCAGAGAGGGGCGGTGGCCCCGCGGCCAGGTTAACAAATCCGACAAAACCGGGATGCCCAAACCGCCGATAAAAATCAGACCGGCCAAAATCGCCAGCGACAGACCGTCTGTAGGGATCCCTTCCCGGCCAAACAGGTCAAATCCTGCATTACAAAAGGCCGACACCGCGTGAAAAATAGCCAGAAAAACTGCCCGCCCCGGCCCATAGAGATCCCGCCAGTGCACCCAGAGCAGCAGAGCCCCCCCCAACTCAATGAGAGTGACCCCCAGCAGCACCCACCGAGTCAATTCCAGGATCGCCCCCGGATCGATTAGACCCAGCGAATTGCACAGCGCCAAGCGATTGAGGAGGGAAATGCGCCGCCCGATCAATTGAAACACCACCACCGCCAACACCATGAAGCCCACCCCGCCAATCTGAATCAGGATCAGCAGCACAATCTGGCCCAACAGGGTGAGATCCTCCGCCGCCACAATCGTCGAGAGCCCCGTCACGCTCAGGGCCGACATGGCCGTAAACAGCGCCTCATTCCAGCTCAAGGGATCCCCGCGCCCGATCCCCGGCAACATGAGCACCAAAGTTCCCACCACTGCCAAGAGCCCCAACCCTACAACCAGGCGCAATGGCGGTGGCAGCGGGCGACGCCTGTCCCCCCCGAAAAACCACTGCAGACGATTCCCAAAGGCCCTAGAGGACTGAGACAATGCCGAGCCCGGTGTCGGCAGGTGGCGGGCGCGGGATGGTACCGGTGGAACCAAGCGCTCAGAGCCCTCCTCTCGCGGAAGCGGGACGGATCCCTCTCTCATCGGAGCCCTCCCTACATTTCATTCTACATTTCATTCAGCCGCGAGATGTTGGTATTGGCCCCCAGAACCACCAGCAAATCCCCCTTTTCCAGCAGGTAGTCTGCGGGGGGAGAGACCACCAGCGATTGCTTTCGCTTCACCACCAGCACCGTGATGCCGAAGCGGCGACGCAGATCCGACTCCGCCAGCGTATGGCCCACCAACGCCTCCGGCACCTGTAATTCCATAATGCTGTAGCCCGGCTCCAGCTCTAGCTGATCTAGGATCCCCGGTGCTGTCAACACCTGAGCCAAACGGCGCCCTGCCTCTTGCTCCGGCAACACCACCCGATCTGCCCCCACTCGCAGGAGAATAGAGCGTTGCCGCTCGGTCGACGCCTTACAGACCACATTGCGCACCCCCAGACTTTTCAGGGCCACCGTCGTCAGCAAATTGCTCTCAAAATCGCTGCCAATGGCCACCACCACCGTGTCGAAGGAGAGGATATCCACCGCTCGCAGCGCATCTTCATCGCTGGAATCGAGTGCCACCACCTGCGTCAACTGATCCGCCAGGCGCTGCACGATCTCACGGCTGCGGTCGATCCCCAAGACATTGTGCCCTCGCTCCATCAAGGTGAGAGCCAAGCTAGAACCAAAGCGCCCCAGACCAATTACCGCATATTCACGATCCACCCGCTGTCGTTCGCGCCAGCGGAACGCAGTCCCTGCCATAGGATCTCCTGCCCCCTCTTTCAAGAACAGATCATAAGTTCATCCAGCAGGGATCGGAAGGGCCGCGACTCTAGGCCGACTCAGGCTTGGGCAGCGTAGAGGGGTGAGGAATCAGCTCGCGGGTGGAACGGCGCTCCACCATCTCTGCGGTGATGCGGATGTGCTTTAGGTCGCGGCGGGAGGGTGCCTCGTACATCACATCCAGCATTAGCTCTTCCACAATGGCCCGCAGGGCGCGAGCCCCGGTCTTGCGGCGATAAGCCTCTTTGGCAATGGCAGCAATGGCGGCAGGTTCAAACTCCAGTTCCACCCCGTCCATGCGCAACAGCTTCTGCGCCTGCTTGAGAATGGCGTTTTTGGGCTGCGTCAGGATCGCCTCCAGCGCCTTCTCATCCAGCGGATCCAAAGTCGCCACTACCGGGAGCCGCCCCGTGAATTCGGGAATCATGCCGTACTTGATCAAGTCTTCAGGCTCCAAAGCCTTGAGGGCATTGGCCATACGTTGCTCGCGGCTAACCGACAATTGCTCCCCTGGCTTGATAAAGCCCATCGATTTCTTGCCAATGCGCTGCTCGATTACTTTTTCCAGGCCAACAAAAGCCCCCCCGCAAATGAAGAGGATGTTGGAAGTGTCGATTTGAATGCAGTCTTGATAGGGGTGCTTGCGCCCTCCCTGGGGAGGCACGTTGGCTATTGTCCCTTCCAGCATCTTCAACAAAGCCTGCTGCACCCCCTCGCCGGAGACATCGCGGGTAATGGAGGGGTTCTCGCTTTTGCGGGCAATTTTGTCGATTTCGTCGATGTAGATGATGCCGCGCTGGGCCTCTTCTACGTCCATGTCCGCCACCTGCAGCAGGCGCAACAGGATGTTTTCCACATCCTCGCCCACATAGCCAGCTTCCGTAAGGGTGGTAGCATCTGCAACCGCAAAAGGCACATCCAACATGCGAGCCAGGGTTTCCGCCAGCAGGGTTTTGCCGGAGCCAGTGGGGCCAATGATCAAAATGTTGGACTTCTGTAGCTCCACCTCATCCAGTTCCGAAACTCCGACGCTACCGGGGTTGGCCTTGGCAGCCAGACGCTTGTAGTGGTTGTAAACCGCCACCGACAAAACCTTCTTAGCTTTTTCTTGGCCAATCACATATTGGTCGAGATAGCGCATGATCTCCTGCGGCTTGGGCAACTGCGCCAAAGAAGGCAGGCTGCGGGAGGATTTTTTAGGAGCTTCACGCCGGCCGCCGGCAGGGGCGGCAGCAGGAGGAGTGTTGCCGTCGTAGAGTTCCTCATCCAAAATCTCGTTGCAGAGCTCCACGCACTCGTCACAGATGTAGACCCCCGGCCCCGCAATCAACTTACGCACCTGATCCTGTGACTTGTTGCAGAAGGAGCACTTTAGATGGGAGTCATATTTGGCCATGGGATCCTCGTTGCTGCTTGCTCTTGGCTATCCTAATCCGGCAAAAGCCAGAAGAAAACTAAACCTTCCAATCCAGTCGCAAATTGGCTGCGAAAGCGTAAGGAGGCCGAAGTTGGTGGAATCTCACTGAGCTACTAGTCTAGCATCTCCACTGGGCTCGTAGGGCTTGTTTCCGGATCCCCAAGGGGGCAGGGTGCCAAGAGATTCCCATGGGGATCAACTGGAAAGACTGGAGATATAGTCATTTCAAACTGGATTGAGACACTTCCCAAGCGCTCCGTGCCGCTTCCGCGACCACCCACTCTTCAGGGAGCTGGGAAGCAATGCAACGGAGGTGTTTCATTCTTGCTTCAAAGTGACCATAAGCTTCTCCAGCGCTCTGCGCTACCCGTGCAAACGCCACAGCCTCGGTTCTCCCCAAGTGTCTCACAAGGAGGAAAACTGGAAATGGAAGGGGTGAGCCGTTTCGCTGCTATCGGGAATGGTCATACATCCTTTGGACGGATTTATAGAAAAACCGCCCGACTTGACGCCGAGCGGAAGATGGTGTGAGGAGTGAACGGAAACATGCGTCTCCGCTGATCCCATCATAGTTGAACTTATCTGGCACTGGCAAAGGAATCCTTCAGTTAAGTTGGATACTTTTTGGAGGTGTGGCCGCGCCTTTTTGTAACCAAAAAGGGGAAGGAACTGTCCGTGTTTCGTTCGCTTCCCCCTATTGGCGTCCACTCCTCACTAGAGGTGAATCATAAATTATCCCTGCCGCTAAGACAACCCACCCTACCCAAGTTTTTCGGGGATCCACCCTGTCAAGGATGCAGATCACCGGATTCCACGGTGGGATCCAGCGCCAACAGCTCCGCTTCGGTCAGCAGGGGGATCCCCAGTTGTTGGGCTTGCTCCAGCTTGGAGCCGGGGTCAGAGCCCACCACCACGTAGTCGGTTTGGCGGCTGACGCTGGCGGTGACTTTGCCCCCCCGACTCTCAATCCAAGCCTTGGCCTGCTGGCGGGAGAGGGTGGGCAAGGTGCCGGTGATCACGAATTTTTTCCCGGCCAGGATCTGGGAGACGGCAGGGTTCTCCTGCTGAGGAAGAGCGGGGATCCCTAGCGCCTGCAACTCCTGCAACAGGCGACGATGGGCCGGCTCGGCAAACCAGGCCACCACCGCTTCCGCCACTTCCGCGCCTATCCCATAGATCTGGGCGATGGTTTCTGCGCTGGCTTGGGCCAAAAGCTCAGGGGTGGGAAAATGGCCGGCCAAAATCTGGGCGGTGACCACCCCCACATGGGGGATCCCCAGCCCGTAGAGCACTCGTTCCCAGGGCTGTTGACGAGAGCGCTGAATGGCTTGCACCAGCTTTTGGCTGGAGCGGGATCCCATCCCCTCCAAGCCCTGCAACTGCTCTGGGGTGAGGCGGTAGAGATCGGCTACGGTGCGCACCCCCAAGCTCTCCACCAATTGGGCTGCCCGCTTTTCCCCTAAGCCTTCGATATCCAAAGCATCACGGCTGGCCCAGTGCTGCAATTGGCCCCGCAGCTTGGCCGGGCACTCGGGGTTGGGGCAGCGGGTCACGGCTTCGCCAGGGGGACGAACCAAAGGGGCGTGGCATTCGGGGCACTGGCTGGGCAGGCTGTAGGGAACAGCGTCGGCAGGGCGCAATTCCTTCAGGATCCCGACCACCTCCGGGATGATCTCCCCGGCTTTGCGCACGATGGCAGTATCGCCAATGTGCACATCCAGCTCCCGCAGGCGATCGGCATTGTGCAGGCTGGCGCGGCTGACAAGGGTGCCGGCCAAAGGAACCGGCTCCAGCTCTGCCACTGGAGTGACGGCGCCGGTACGGCCCACGCTGGCCACGATGGCGCGGATGCGGGTGGGGACTTCCTGGGCAGGGTATTTGAGGGCAATGGCCCAGCGGGGAAATTTTTGCGTAAAGCCGGCCTCCTCCTGCAGCCGCAAGGAGTTCAATTTCACCACCACCCCGTCGCTGGCGTAGGGGAGCTGGGCACCCCGCCATCGCTCATAAAATTGGATCACTTCTCCCAAGCCCCGACAGACCTGGGAAAGGGGGTTGACTGGAAATCCCAATTCCTTGAGCTGCTGCAGACACTGCCACTGGGTTTGCGGGGGATCCCCGGCAGGCCATCCCTCCGGCCAGTGGAGGGCGTAGGCGAAGAAGCTGAGCTTGCGGGCAGCCACAACGCGGCTATCCAACTGCCGCAGGGTGCCGGCAGCACAGTTGCGCGGGTTAGCAAAGGGGGGATCCCCGGCGGAGCAACGCTCCCGGTTAATCCGCTCGAACTCGGCCAGGGCCAGATAGACTTCCCCCCGCACCTCCAAAACGGGAGGCGGATCTGCTGTCGCCAGCCGCAGGGGAATCGAACGAATGGCGCGCACGTTGGGGGTGATGTCCTCTCCGGCCTGTCCGTCCCCCCGAGTAGCACCCCGCTCCAAAAGACCCTCGATGTAGGTTAGGGCCAAGGCGGCGCCATCAATCTTCAGCTCACAGACATACTCCAGCTCTCCCTCTGTCCCGCTGTCGCGCACAGGGGCACGGCCCAAAACTCGCAGCAGGCGCTCTTGCCACTCCTCTAGCTCTTCTGGGTTGAAAGCGTTTTCCAAACTGTAGAGGGGGATGCGGTGGAAGACGGTGGGAAAATGCTCTGCAGGTTTTTCTCCCACCCGCTGAGTAGGGCTATCGGGGGTGACCAGTTCAGGGTAAGCCCGCTCCAGCTCTTGCAGCTCGCGGTAAAGGCGGTCGTAAACGCTGTCTTCCAGGATGGGAGCATCGTGGACATAGTAGGCAATGCTGGCCTTCTGCAGCAGGGTGCGCAGCTCGCGGGCGCGTTCTTCCAACTTGGGATCCATAACGCTTTGGGTGAGCAAGGTCTACCCCTAGGTTAGGGCTCCTGAGGAGCGAACAAGTAGGAGCCGATATTCTCCACGCTGGGAGAATGCAGCGAGGGAATGATCAAGATAGCCTGCTGGGAAAATAGCTGGGGGAGCTGGGCCAGAAGAGCCTGGTGACGACGGCGGAGGGCCTCTCCAAAGGGGGTAGAATCCTCTAACCACACCCGATTGAGAACGGCGTAGGGATGAGGGATCCCCAAAGCATCCAATTCCGCCAAAAGACGCTCGGTTTCTGCCAGAACCGCCTGCTCGGGGTTAAAGACGGGGATAAAGGTGACAAGCTGGGGATCCTGGAGCTGCTGCCGAAGCTGCCGCACCTGGGCCAAAAGCTCCCGCATCCGCTGCGCCCATTCCGACCTGCCCACCACATCCCGATATTTCAGCCACAGCTTCAGGGCCAAGCTTACCCAACCTTCCAGAGCCTGGGGCATCTGCAGAAACCGCAAGAGATGGCCTGTGGGAGCCGTGTCCAGCACCACCAGGTCGAACTGCCCGCTCGTCTCCTGTCGGAGAACACTCAACAGGGCCATCACCTCATCCAAGCCGGGTGGGGGCATCTGCAGCAGTTGCCGCCACGCCTGTGGGTCGTATTGGACTTCCACCCCTGCCGTCCCCTCCCCTGCCAAGATGGCCGCCACCTCCTCCAGGTAATCCTGCCGGAATTGCTCCAGCACCACCGCCGCATCGATCTCCTGCCCCAGCAGGTTGGGCAGCAGGGGGATGGGATCCTGACCCAGTTTCGTTTGAAACAGATCCCCCAACGAGTGGGCCGGATCGATGGAGACCAGCAAGAGCTGCTTGTCGGGATGGCGCTTGGCCAAGGTCCAAGCCAGGGCCCCGGCCACCGTCGTCTTGCCCACACCCCCTTTGCCCCCCACCAACACCAGTCGGATCCCTTGGGTCAAAAAATCCGGTAGGGACGGGATCCCCTTGAAGGAAGGGAAGAGGGTGGAGAAGAGAGACTTTCTCTTCTCTTGGCTCTCTGCTTTTTGCTCTGGGATCCCTTCCAACTCCAGCAGCACCTCTGGCAAGGGGCGAAGCTGCTGAACCAGCTCATCCAGGGCCGCCAACCCAACCGGCTCCTGCAGTTGATAAGGACAGACCCAGATAGAGTATCCGGGCAGCTCCTCCTGTAGGGCTTTGAGCACACGCCGCTGTTCCTGTTGCCGCGCCGAGTAGAGAGGAGAGGGGAGAGCAGCGGGCAGCGAAGGTTGGCTGTTATTCTCTCTTGCAAGCAGCACCTGATTGACCAGAAGACCGCCGATGGGCACGCGGCGGTTTTGCAGTTGCTGACAAAAGCGGCGGGTTTCCGCCACGCTCAACTGCTCCGGGATCATCACCAGCCAAGCAGAGGTGCTCTCCGGATTGGTCAAGCGGGCTTTGCCCCCCTCAAGTTCCCCCTGCAACTGGGCCAAAAACGCATCCGCCTCATCCGGTCGATAGGTGCCTGTCAGGGCTTGGGCGATCTCCCGATGCTTGGCCTGAAAGGTGGCAAACACAGCCAGCAGATTATCTAAAAAGTCGGGCAGCTCCAACAGCCGCAGGGTATGCCCGGTGGGGGCCGTATCCAAGATAACGGTATCCACCTCCTCCCCAGCCAGCAGCCGGTTGACCTCCAGAATCGCCATCAGCTCATCCACCCCCGGCCAGGCTAAATCCCAGATCGGCAGCAGATCCTCTCGGCCAAACCAACTGCCCCGCTCGGCAATGAGCTCCAGGGCCGGCCCATAGGTTTGCCGAAAAGATTGCAACAAAATCTCCGCTTGCAAAGCCCGCACCTGCAAATTGGGGCGATCCGGCAGGGGTTGGGCCACATCCGTAACCGAGATTTGCAGCACGTCCCCCAGCGAGTGGGCGGGATCCGTGGACATCAGGAGCAGACGGCGCTGAGGATCCACCTGGGCCAGTTGGCGGGCCAGCGCGCAGGTCAGGGTCGTTTTTCCCACTCCCCCCTTGCCGCTGAACAGCAGGAGACGTTGGGAAGGAGAGAGCAGAGAAGGACGGTAGGCACTCCTGCCACTGTTGAGATGAGAAAGCTGCAAAGGGATCCCCTCCCACACAGGTCGCCCCTATTTTGGCCTGGATCCCTCTTGGGGATGTTCCAGATCACTGCAAAAGTGCTCCGCACCGCTGACGGGATGGGAAGAGCTTGTACGGGAGCAGCTCACCGCAGTTTCTCCTCTCCCAGCCACACCCGGCGACGTCCTCTGTCCCACACCAGCAGCGCGTGGATCCCGATCCAAAGTCCTGTCCACAGCCAGTTGTGCAGCCAGATTTTGCCCAGAATGGGCAGGGTCAGGCCCTCCGTTCCCCCCAAAACCAGGCCGGCGGCCAAAATCAGCCCTTCAAAAGCCAGAAACCCCAAGATGAGCATGGCCGGGATCCAGAGATAGTTCAGCAGCAGTTGCCTTGGCCGAAGCGGCTTGGACTGAGAAAACAGAGGTCGGTAACCGCCAGCAAGAGCAATCCCCACCGTGCCGATCCCCAGCACCAACCCCCAGGCAAACGAATCGGGAGTGCGGGGATAGTTGTGCCAGGTGTAGCCAAAGATTTGGTTGGCCAGCCAAATCATCAAAGCACTAATGATTGCCCTTTGGCGGGTTAAAGTTGTGCCTGCAACAATACCAACAGTTACAAAAGGAAGGGTACATGTATAAGCAATATTGCTGAGACAGCCGACGGTGGTAAACAAGCTGGGCCAGAACCAGCCTTGGGCCAAATCTTGAGCAGCTTGTATCCAAAGTGGGGCTGAGATCAAGCGGCAAGATCTGGGGATAGGTTGAGCACTCGATTGCAGGCCAATCATGCTTTAATCTCCTGGAAAAAGGTGGTCTTTCAGAGGACAGCTATTAAGCAAATGCTCAAAAACAATTTGCCGAGCTACTTGGGGAGTAACCCGCTTGTACCAGGTGCAATCTCCGGAGTAAAAAACCACCGGCCCCTGTTGGCAAACTTCCAAGCAGCCTGAGGTGATAACCTGTACGTCCAGGTTGGCTTCTCGAAGGGCGGATTCCAGAGCTTCTACAACCGGTTGGTAGTTGCGGGAAGGATAACAACGGCTGGAACGACAAACAGCAAGGTAGGGACGTTTAAGAGGGTTATCCTCATAGGGGATCCGCTCTTTCCCCTGCACATAGATGGCGCGGATGCGCTCGTAAAGAGAAAGCTTTTGGTAATCTGCTTTGCCTTCCGGCAGGTAGTCTTCCTCTGGCCCCAAAAAGGGGCTGGGCAGAAAAATCTGCAGCAAAGGTTCTTCTGCTCCATTCCAGAATTGGATCCCCCACATGCGGGGCTGACCTTGGGGATTGAGGCGCCGGTAGAGAGCAGCACGGCTAACCAATCTTTTGCGGCGCAGCTCGGGTGGGGTCTTGCAATGGGGGCCGCCTTGGTGCTCCTCCAGGCACAAATGCAGGTGCCAAGTTTCGGTGGCAACGGTTAGATAGCCATCGTAGAGCACGCACAAAGCTGGAGGTTTCTTGAAAGCCAGCTCCAGCACCCCGCCTTCCGCCACATGGCCCACCTGGATCTCGGCCCAGTGCTCTTGAAACAGCTCGTAGAGCAACGGCCCCAAGCAGTCGATGTGGGCAGGGATCCCTTCATAAAGGGTTGTCCAACCCGTCAGAGAAACTTCCTGCCAAGTTTGATGGAGAGGGGTTATCCAGGGCGTGAAAGCGGCCATGAGAGAGCTCCTCAAGGTAGTGGTGGAATACGAGCAATCACCCCTTTTTTGAGAGGGCGCTCGGCCCAGGGTAGGATCCCATCTGGCTTGGTGAGGTAGAGCTCTGCTGTCTGCAGAATCAGCTCCACATCTTTTGGATCCAGATCTCCAAAAACATAGGTCATCTTTTGAGGTGCTGCCAACGCAACAACGCAAGCATGGCTGCAGGCGCTCATACAGGCAACTGGTTTTAGAGTTAGTTGGGGGTGGATGGTTTGGGATTGCAGGGCAGACAGCAGCATTTCTCCCTTGCTAGTCCCTTCTTTTTGGCCGTTAACCCACCGAGATCCGCAGGTGATGCAAACCCAGAGATAATGACCGCTGGGTTGCTGAGCAGCGCTGCCAGCTTGAACTGGCAACTGGGAAGTTGATTGAGACACAGAGCTGCTTGATACCGGCATAACTTGCAATCCAGACTTGACTGTAAAGGGCGCGATGAAGAAGGGGAAATGATCTCAATATCTAAGCGAGTGGTCAAGCAGTGAGCGAAATGGCTAAGCCTTTAAAATTGGCCTCTCAGATTGAGCCGAACGGTGCGACCCACTCCGGGGTAGCCGGGGAAAACCTCATATTGCTCATCCAGCAGGTTATCAACCCCCACTTCTAGAGCGAGATTTTCTGCAACCGGGATCCCTCCCCGCAGAGCCAGGTTGGTGTAGCCGGGCAGAGATTGGGTATTGGCGTTGTTGGTAAAGAAAGTGCCAATGTGATGCAGGAAAACTGAGGCATACCGATCCTCTGCATCGCGGTAGCTCAGGCCCAGGTTGAAGCTGTCTGCTCCCACGAAGGCTAGCTGTTTGCCAACCGCTTTGGGATCCAGCGCCGAGCGGATGATGGGATCGTTCAGGGTGTAGTTGGCAAAAAGAGTCCAGTTTTCCCCCAATCGCAAATCCAGGGCTGCTTCCAAGCCCGTGTATTCCACGAGCTCAATGTTTTCGTAGGTTCCCCTGCGCGGGCCGGTGCTGACAAAGGTGATGCCATCGCGGATGCGGTTATGGGCAAAGGTCAAGCGCAGCAGGCCAAAATCTCCCAGAGCCTGATCCAGGCCAATGTCAAAACTCTCTCCCCGCTCCGGTCGCAAATTGGGGTTCCCATCTACCTCAAAAAAGCCCCGCAAACGAAAGAATAAGTTTGAGATCAAGGGGGTGCGAAAGCTGCCGGCATAATTGGCCCTCAGGGTGGTGCCTTCTGCCAAAACCCAGCGGATCCCTGCGGCAGGAGAGGTGGCCGAACCGTTGACCAGATTGCTCGAATCTTGGCGAACACCTAAGTTGAGATAAAAGTTGGGCTGTGGCTTGTAATCCAGGCGGGCAAAGAGGGCCCCTTGGTTCACGGTATTGTCGTAGTTGACATTGGTGGATCCCCTGGCAAAGGAGAAGGTGGTGTTGCGAGCTGAAATGGATCGGTAATCCGCTCCTAGAGTAAGCTCCAGGTTTTCAGCAGCCTTCCAGGTGTATTGCAGTTGGGATCCCCACCCCGTTCGCAGGATCTCATCCCGGGATCCCTGGCTTTGTGGGGCGCTGAAGCGATAGTTGAGGTCGTCAAAAAATACCCTAGCTTGCAGGGATCCCCTCTCTTGATCCCACAGCCAACTGAGATCTAACAGCAGGTCGTTGGTGTTTTGCACTGCATCGGGGGAGGGAAACTCGGTGCTGCCAGGCACCTGAAACGCTTTGTTGAGATAAAGGGCATTTCCGGTTAGGACTTGGCCTTCTGCCAATTGCCAGGTGAGCTTGGCTTGTAGGTTGTGGTACTCCACCGCCGAGTTTTCCCGCCTGCCGGCTTTGCCCAAACGCCTAATTTCAAAGGGAAAGTCGTTGTTGCTCTGCAGACGGCGATAGCTGACCACCCAGCCCAGATCCTGCACCTGGCCGCGGTTCTGGATCCCTTGCTCATTGAGGCCGTAGCTGCCGATAGCCGCTTCCAGCACAGTCTCGGATCTCGGCTTTGGATCCAGCGTCACGATGTTGATGACCCCGCCAACGGCATCGGAGCCGTATAAGGTGGAGCCCCCACCTGGAGAGATCTCAATACGCTCGACCACATCTGTAGTGATCTGAGACAGATCGAACCCGCCAAAAAAGCCCAGGTCGTTAATGGGGCGGCCATCCAAGAGCACCAACACCTGGGCCGTTCGTCCTCCCCGCATAAACTGGGAGCTAAGGGCTCCCAACTGGGTTCCCGCCGTGCCGTTGCTGAGGATCCCGGGCAGGTAGCGCAGGGCCTCCTGAACCGTTCTTGCCCCTTGCTCTCGAATTTGCTGGCGGGTAATGACGTAAACCGGGCGGGAAGAATCCCGCAGCAAACCAGGACGGCGAAAAGGTGTGGTGACGGGTTGATTTAAAATCTCGGCGCTAACACCGGTTTCCAACACCTCTTGAGCTGAAGGTGAAGAGGCCGCCGGCTGCGCCCACGCTGGGATCCCCAAAACAAGACCCCCCAGCGCCAGGCTGAGACCTAGAATGGGATTCATTTTCTTTCTTGAAGCTCCTGATTCCGTGCGACGCGGAAGAAATGCGAGCCAAAACCGCAGGCGGGCATCCTGACTGAGGGCATAGGTCTAGCCCAAGCCCATCACAGTTGCGGCACAGCGCCGGATTTGCACCGGACTTTCCCCTTTACATGCCCTGGCTGATCCCCAGGACAACCTGTCGGTACAGCTTTCTCTGCGATTGCTCCGAAAAAGCCGTGCTAGGCATCATACATCCCCTGCTCTGGAGTTCCTATCCTGCCAGGGGGGATGTCATCCCCAGGGGTGAACGGGATCCCAACGGCAATCCCAGGGCTTCGGATGGGCCACATCCCATTTAGGCCAGATTTCTTCACTGCTTTGTAAGCAGTTGAAGGATAGCCCGCTGCTACTCCAGATCGCGAGGCCCAGGGATCCCTTAGCCTTTTAGAGAACAGAGATACGCTGAGACTTCACAAGACCCACAGCTTTTGGGAAAGCAAGATGGGGACGCTGGCCTAGCCGTCATGGGCGGGATCCGTATGAATTAGTACCCAACCGGATAGAAAAGAGGGGCTTTTTCGATTTCTGGCAAAGCCGTTGCCTGGTGGGCTGGATCCGGCTCAACTTGGCTGGGAGAGGCAATCGGCACCTCGATCATCCGATCCGGTACCAGCGGCACCATTTCGGAGCGGTCGGCGATTTCCCGGAGAGAATTGGCAATGGATTCTTGAGTCAGCAGAAACTGTCGTTCGTTGCGCTGCATCTGCTGCCACACCTGGTAACGCTGGCTCCACCGGCTTTGGGTGTGCACAGTCCAACTGTAAAGGCTCAACACTGAAACGCCGGAGAGGATAGCCATCCCTGTGGAGATTTGCTTCCACCAGGCTAGGTGTTCTGCCCAAGCAAGATGCTGGCTGCGAGGATGGGCTGATTTCAACTTCAAATTCAAAGGTTGGGTGCGGCTGGCCTGAACTGTACCGGAGAGGGGTCGGCTCAGAGCAGAAGGCTGTCTGTGGCGACGAGGGCTCTTGGGACGATCAAGACCTGCGTTCAAAGGCTGGCTAACCATAGGGCTTAACCTCACACACACCAAGGGATCCGACGGTGCAGGACTGCCGGTTCCGCTTCACCCTAGTTCCCCGCATCCCCCAATAGCAACCCCCTTCTCCCGATTCCTGGTCTCGGCGGGCTAGCCGTCCGCTTCACAGTAGCCGATCTCTTGAGAGCGGGAGAACCAACCTAAACCTACATCTGAATGCTGCGGGCAGCCACTCGCAGTTTGGCAGAGCGGGCCCGTGGATTGCGTTGCCGTTCCAGTTCGGAAGGGGACAAGGGCCTGGGGGTGAGCACCTGCCAACGGGGATCCCTGCGGAAGGCCCATTTCACCAAGCGATCTTCAAGGCTATGGAAGCTGATCACGGCCAACCTGCCGCCGGGTTTCAACCAAGTGGGGGCTTGGGCCAGCAAGGTTTCTAAAGCCTCCAGTTCTCGGTTCACGGCAATGCGCAACGCCTGAAAGACCCGAGTGGCCGGGTGAATGCGGCCTCGCCGAGCTGCCGGAGGTACTGCCTGCCAAACCACCTGGGCCAACTGAGTGGTTGTGGCGAGGGGACGAGCCTGCTCGATGTGATGGGCAATGCGGCGGGCAAATCGCTCTTCGCCGTAACGGGTGAAAATCTCGATCAACTCTTCGACCGGGCGATGATTAACCCAATCGGCGGCAGTCTCCTGAGCTGTACTGGGATCCATGCGCATGTCCAGCGGCCCCTCCCCGCGAAAGCTAAATCCCCGCTCAGGACAGTCCAGTTGCGGAGAACTCACCCCCAAGTCGGCCACGATGCCATCGAAGGGGATCCCCTGCCCCTGCTCATCCCGAAAGCCATGCTGCTGCAGATCGAAATCGGCAAAATTGAGGTGCCACAGTTGGATGCGGCTGCCGGGGATCCCTTCTGCTGCAAAACGCGCTTGCGCCGCCTGCAGAGCCGCCGGATCCCGATCCAACCCCACCACTCGAGCAGCTCCCCCCCGCAGCAGCGCCAAGCTGTGTCCACCCCCTCCCAACGTCACATCCAAAAAAATACCGCCCCCCTGGGGTTGCAGGTAGGCCATCACCTCCTCGGTCAAAACGGAATCGTGTTGATACACCTTGCCAAGCACGGTCTGCGGGGGTTCTATTTCTGCTGCTACAAAGTTCAGTATCTGCAAAAAAAAGGCCGAGGCCAGGCCCCGACCGAGGAATCCATGTTGTTAAGGTGATCCTCTGGGAAAAGAGGGGTTGCCGTCAAAAGACAGGCTGTCTTGGGATCCCCGGCAAAATCTCTGGGGCGCGAGTCCCGCTCTGAGTATGATGAGACTGCTCCCGCTTTTGCCAAGTCTGCCATCAGAGTTGCTGTGTTGACTCACTCTTCTGCTACTGATATCTTGACCCTCTCGCCGGCCAAGGGCCTGCGCGGCCAAGTCAGCATCCCCGGCGACAAATCCATTTCCCACCGCGCCCTGATGCTGGGATCCCTGGCCGAAGGAGAAACCACCATCCAAGGGCTGTTGCTGGGAGAGGATCCCCGCAGTACGGCAGCCTGCTTTCGGGCGCTGGGGGCAGATATTTCGGAGCTTAACAGCGAGTGTGTTCGCATTCGGGGGGTTGGCCTGGGCCGGCTGCAAGAACCGGCGGACGTGTTGGATGCCGGCAACTCCGGCACCACCCTGCGACTGATGCTGGGGATCCTGGCGGGCCATGCCGGGCGCTTTTTTGCCGTCACCGGGGATCGATCCCTGCGCTCGCGGCCCATGGGACGGGTGGTAGAACCACTGCGGCAGATGGGGGCCAGCATTTGGGGACGGGCCGGTGGAACCTTGGCACCCTTGGCCGTGCAAGGGGGATCCCTGAAGGGCATTCACTACCGCTCCCCGGTGGCTTCAGCGCAGGTAAAATCCTGCCTCTTGCTGGCGGGTCTGCTGGCGGAAGGCACCACCCAAGTCACCGAGCCGGCTCTCTCTCGGGATCACTCGGAACGGATGTTGCGGGCCTTCGGAGCCGACATTCACGTGGATCCAGAGGCGAAAACCGTGGCCGTGGTGGGCGGATCCCGCCTGGTGGGCCAAAAAGTTCAGGTGCCGGGAGATATCAGCTCGGCAGCCTTTTGGCTGGTGGCCGCCTCCATTGTGCCCGAGAGCGAATTGCTGCTCCGGGATGTGGGCCTCAACCCCACCCGTACCGGTGCACTACGGGTGTTGCAGGAGATGGGGGCTGACATCCAAATTGAGAACCTCCGGGAAATGGCCGGTGAGCCCCTGGGAGATCTGCGGGTGCGTTCGGCCCGCTTGCGCGGCTGCACCATCGCCGGCGATCTCATCCCCACCTTGATCGACGAGATCCCAGTTTTGGCGGTGGCGGCTGCCTTTGCCGAAGGGATCACGGTGATTCGCGATGCCGCAGAGCTGCGGGTGAAAGAAAGCGACCGCCTGTCAGCCATGGCCCAAGAGTTGAGCCGCATGGGAGCCCAGGTCGCCGAATATCCCGATGGCCTGGAAATCAAAGGAGGGATCCCCCTTCATGGAGCTGAGGTCGATAGCCACGAGGATCACCGCATCGCCATGAGTCTGATGGTGGCAGCCCTGGGAGCGCAGGGATCCACCCTCCTCAGAGGAGCCGACTGTGCCCGCATCTCCTACCCCGACTTCATTCCCACCCTGCAACGATTGACAGCTTCTTCCCTCGAGTCTTGAGAGGATCTTGTGGGGAGCGAAGATCTATGGTCAATTCAGTTGATGATGAGACGGTATTAAAGTAAGATGGCATGAAGGCAGACTCAGGAGAAAGCTCCATGGGCTACAGCTTAGACCTGAGAGAAAGAGTCGTAGGGTATGTCCAGGAAGGGGGCAGCCCCACCACAGCCGCACAGATTTACAAAGTCAGTCGCGCAACGGTTTATCGCTGGCTGAATCGAGAGGATCTTAGGCCGACAAAAGTCAAGACCCGGAAACGCAAGATAGACTTGGCCGCCCTGCAGCAAGATGTGGACCAGTACCCAGAAGCTCGACTGAAGGAGAGAGCCCAGAGGTTCGGCGTCCAACCCAGTGCTATTTACTATGCTCTCAGGAAGCTGCAAATAACACGAAAAAAAAGAGTTAGGGTATCGAGAGCGGGATCGAGAAGAGAGAATTCAGCACTCCAGGGTCTTGAGGGGATGGGTTCAGAAGTACGGGAGTGAGAGCCTGGTTCCGTTGGTGAAGGGATAAGACCTACGGCCCGCTTTCGCGAACAGAGCTGTTGCACTGGCCAGTGTCTTGTTGCTATTTGAATTGACCACATCCCCATCTCTAACTTTGTCGCCCTTGTTCTTGTGTCAACCCATCCCAGCCCGCCCGGCCCTATCGCTATTGAACATCTCTGCTTCCGGGTTCCTCCCGGTGGGGTAGCAGCCTTTCTTCAGCAAGACGAGCAGGTTTGGGGATCTGCCCTTCGCCGACATCCGGGTTTTCTGGGCAAAGAAGTTTGGCTGGATCAGCAGGATCCTGAACTTGTCCACCTCATCCTCCGCTGGGCCAGCCGCGCTGATTGGAAAGCCTTTTCCCCCGAGCAAGTGGAGGCGTTGGATCGGCAGATGCGGCCTTTTTATGTGCGCTTGGAACAGGCCAAAGAATACCGGCTCTGGCAGCCCGGCCCTTCTCCAGAGCCCGGAAAGCAGGATTAAGGGATCCCTTCGCTCTCAAAACCTACCTCGGAGCGCACCGAGTCGGCCCTGGAGGATCCTGCCACCCGCTCCTGCTCCACCAGCTCCCGCAAGCTGGGCATGGTCACGGCCAAAGCTCCTTCCCGCCGTTGCAGTCCCGCTTCAAAGCTCTCGGGGGTGACAATGCCGCCGGAGATGAGCATCTTAAAGGCGTCTTCCACCGGCATGAACACTTCCACCACTTGGTCTTCCGGCACAATGGCGTACCAGCCCGTCGTTGGGTTGGGGGTGGTGGGCACAAACAGGCCAAGGGAGCGCTGCGGCCCATCGGGCCGAATGGGAGTTTGAATGGTGCCCGTCACAAAGGCCAGCGCCCAAGCCCCCGGGCGGGGATATTCCACCAGCACCACCCGCCGAAAGCCCTGATTGTTGGGGGCAAACAAAACACTGAGCAATTGCTTCAAGGTCTTGTACACCAGACCCGCCACCGGAATCGCATGGAGCAACTGTTCGCTCAGGTTGAGCAGCCACTGGCCGACAATGTTGCGGGCCATAAAGCCGATCAGCAGGATGAGCACAATCGGCGTCAGCAAGCCCACGGCCAGGTCAATCAGGTTGATCAAAATCGGGTGCAAACCCTGGATGGGATTGAACTGCTTCGGAATGCTGGTCAGAAAGCCAATGCTCCAGGTGGCCACCTCCACCGTCAGCCAAATGGTAGTTGCCAGAGGGATCACCACCAGCAACCCCGCCACGAAGTAGTTCTTCAGATGCTGTTTCCATTGAGAAACCATGGTGAGGTCGTTCCGTCAAGTCAACCGAGTGGATGCACCGAACCTTTGCAAGTGGAGCTTGCAGATGGCAATCATGATACCTGCCTTCTGCATTGCCCTCATGGGGGGCAGCCGCAACTTGCTCGAAAAAGAAACCGGGCTGCCAAAAAGCGCAGAGCCCCAAACTTTCACGAGGCCGATAATGCTATCTTAGGTCGATATAAAATTTTGTAAAGGCAGGGATCCCGTTCCGAGGCGTTGTGGTCAAGCCCTTGGATGGTTCGCGTTTCTGCCGGGTGTTGCGTGGGAGGCCCTATGTCAGAGTCGGATTGGCTAGAGCATACCTGTCAGGTGGAGGTACCTGTTCCCATCGAGCAGGTATGGGATTTGTGGGCCAACCTCACCCTCATGCCCCGTTGGATGAAGTGGATCCGCTCGGTGGAATTGCTGGATCAGGAGCTGTCCCGGTGGACACTGGATACCCGCGGCCTCACCTTCAGTTGGATCTCCCGCACCCACACGGTGGTGAAACACCAACACATCGGCTGGAGTTCGGTGGAGGGGCTGCCCAACCGGGGCGCGCTGCGCTTTTACGACCGCAAAGGCAGTACCATTGTTAAGCTGTCGGTTGCCTACAAGATCCCGGGGATCCTCGGCAAAATCTTGGATGGCCTGTTTGTGGGCAAAGTGGTGGAGAGCACCATCCAGGCGGATCTGGAGCGCTTCAAAGCCTATGCCCTAGAGCATGCGGGGCCAACCGCCGAAAGTGCCTCGGCCAGCTAGCCTCAGTTTGTCAGGCCCAAGTGTTTTGCTGAACTCCCCCTTCCTTGCCAACCCTCACTGCTGCAAAGGTCTTCTTCATGCCCGATCCCTCTCCTGAGCCTGTCATTGCCCTCTCTCGTCAGCCGGTGGACAACCGCAACATTCGCTTCTCTCTGGAGCGGGGCGAGCTGGATCTGGATCAGCTTCTCCTGCTGTTGAACCGCAACGCCTTTTGGGCGCAGAATCGCCGGCGGGAGGAGATGGAGCGGGCCGTTGCCCACAGCCATCCGGTGGTCAGCGTGTGGGATGGGGAACGCCTGATTGGCTTTGGCCGCGCCACTTCCGATGGGGTTTACCGGGCCGTCCTCTGGGATATCGTGGTCGATCACGACTACCGACGTCAGGGCATTGGGCGCAAGTTGGTGGAAACCCTGATCAGCCATCCCCACCTGCAGTCGGTGGAGCGCATCTACCTGTTCACAACCCATCAGCGCGGCTTTTACGAGCGGATCGGCTTTGTGGAAAACCCCAGCACCACCTTGGTCTTGCACGGGCGCCCTCTGGAGTTTTTGATCCCGTCTACTGAACAGGCGCAGGCTTGACCGACAGGGATCCTGGGTGAGTGTATCTTGAACAACAGTGGGTTGGCTCTGCCTTGGGAGGAGGACGCGCTAGCCTGAAAAGCAAAAAGGGTGAGAGGGTGTACTCATGGCCAATCGCCTCGCCACAAGTTCCAGCCTTTATTTGCGCAAGCACGCCGAGAACCCGGTGGACTGGTGGCCTTGGATCCCCGAGGCTCTGGAGAAAGCCCGGGCCGAGGATAGGCCGATTTTTCTGTCCATCGGCTATTCCAGTTGCCACTGGTGTACGGTCATGGAGGGCGAGGCTTTTTCCAACCCGGAGATCGCCGCTTTCCTCAATGCCCATTTTTTGCCCATCAAGGTGGATCGCGAGGAGCGGCCCGATCTCGACAGCATCTACATGCAGGCGTTGCAGCTCATGAGCGGGCAGGGGGGGTGGCCCCTCAATGTTTTCCTCACGCCCGATGACCTGGTGCCTTTTTACGCCGGCACCTATTTCCCCGTAGAGCCCCGCTTTGGCCGCCCGGGGTTTCTGGCCTTGCTGCAGCGCATCCTGCAGTTCTACCGGCAGGAAAAAGAAAAAATAGAGGAGATGAAAGGCCAGATTTTGACGGCTCTGACCACCCTCAGCGACCTGGTGCCGGAAGACCACATTCCCGCCGACCTGCTGCGCTCTGGGATCCCCAAGATCCAGCCTTTGCTCTCCAATGCCGGGGCGGTGCAGCAATTTCCCATGATGCCCTACGCTCAGTTGGTATTGCGTTCGGCCCGCTTCGACCCACCGGAAGGGATCCCTGGCTCGCCGAGCGCTCTGGAACGGGCCAAAGAGCGAGGTATGGCCTTGGTGTTGGGAGGGATCTTCGACCATGTGGCCGGAGGATTTCACCGCTACACCGTGGATCCCACCTGGACGGTGCCCCACTTTGAAAAGATGCTCTACGACAACGGGCAGATCCTAGAGTTTCTCTCCGATCTGTGGGCGCACGGTATCCAAGATCCGGCCATCGAGCGGGCGGTGCGGCTGACGGTGGAGTGGGTGGCGCGAGAGATGACCGCCCCTGCCGGGTATTTCTACGCCGCTCAAGATGCCGACAGCTTTGCCCGGGCAGAAGATCGAGAGCCGGAAGAGGGAGAGTTCTACGTCTGGCGCTGGCAGGAGCTGCAGGATCTCTTGGGGGAAGAAACCTTCCGCGCCTTGCAGCAGGCGTTTGACCTGTCTCCGGGGGGCAATTTCCCTGATCGGCCCGGCTGCATCGTCTTGCAGCGCAAACAGGGGGGGACGTTGCCGCCAGAAGTTGAAGCCGCCTTGACCACCCATCTGTTTCAGGCACGCTATGGCTCTGCGGATCGACGAGTTCCCTTCCCTCCGGCAGTGGATGCCCAATTGGCCCGTCTGCAATCCTGGCCAGGGCGAATCCCACCTGTCACCGACACCAAGATGATCGTCTCTTGGAACGCCTTGATGATCTCCGGCCTGGCGCGGGCCTATCAAGTGTTCGGCAACGCAGACTATCTGCAATTCGCTCTGCGGGCTGCCCAATTCATCCTCAGCCAGCAGCGCCACCCTGAGACCGGATCCCTGTTGCGCCTGAACTACGATGGCACAGCTCAGGTGCCCGCCAAATCGGAAGATTACGCCCTGCTGATCAAGGCCCTGTTGGACTTGCAGCAAGCCTGCCTGCCTCTGGTGGGGGATCCCACCCCTCAAGACTGGTTGCAGGCTGCCCTCCAGCTCCAGCAGGAGATGGATGCGCAACTGTGGGATCCGGCCAGGGGGGGATACTTTGTCAGCGATGCCCAGAGTGCCCCTGAGCTGTTGGTGCGAGAGAAGGAGTTCCAGGACAACGCTACCCCTGCAGCCAATGGGGTGGCCATTGCCAACCTGGTGCGCCTTGCCGCCCTCACTGGAGATCTGGACTACCTGGAGCGGGCAGAGCAGGCCTTGAAAACCTTTGCCCACATCATGAGCACCCAGCCGCGCACCTGCCCCAGCCTTTTTGCCGGACTGGATTGGTACAGCAATTGGGTGAAAGTCACCCTGGAGGCCGATTCCATTCCCGCCTTTCAGCAACGATCTTGGCCCACCACCGTCTTTGCTCTCCCCACCGAAGCCGAACCTCTGCCGGAAGGAGCTCTAGGGCTGGTGTGCTGGGGCAACAAATGCCTGGCCCCTGCCAGTTCTCTCGAGCAAATCCAGTCCCAAATCACCAAAGGCCAAAATCGAGCTTACTGACCTTTGCCCAACTTTTGCTCAGGGCAACAGGGATCCCTTTGCCAAGGTTACTGCTGGGGCTCCGCAGGCTTTTCCACCCCAAAAAACTCAATGCGGTAACTTTGGATGCGGGTGCCCGTTTGTTGCTCCACTTGGGCCAGCAGTTCAGGCGGCAGCTCCACGTCCACATCCAAGATGCGGTTGCTATCCAGACAGTTCACGTGGCTGTGGGGATGGGTGCGGTTGCCGTAGCGGCGCCCATCGGCACGATCCAAGCACTCGACAATGTTGTGGCTGGCCAAAGCTTCCAGGTTTTGATAAACGGACGTGTGGCCAATCGGTTTGCCCCGCTGATTTAGGCGATCGTAAATCTCGCGGGCGGAGAGGTGCTCGCCACACTGCCACAGCAGCTCCAGGATATAACGGCGCTGTCGGCTCAAACGCAGATTGCACTCCCGGCACCGTTCCAAAGCAGCTTCCAAAGAATCCAAGGGGCGAGGCATGGAAAACCTCAAGTCATACCGAGTCTGAGATAGGTAGTTGCTCATGTCTACCAAGGTAGCATTTGTGCGTCAACAGTTGTTCAAAAAACACCCCGAACTCTACAAGAGCTGCCGCGCATAGCCATCTTCGAGCCGAGTCCAGGCCGTGCGCAGATGGAAGAGCCCAACATCAGCCTTTTGATTTTCTACAATACCGCTGGAGTGTTGGGGGCAAAGATCATGCAGCGGCGCAAGGTAATTCTGGGTTTGTTGGGGTTGGCCAGCAGCAGTGGATTGGCAGGAGCCTATTGGGCCAGTCGGCAGCAGCCCTCTCATCTAGCCCCAGGGATGGGATCCCCTAGAGCCGCTCTCCCCTCTCCTACCCCCCAGCCCACCCCCACCGTCGTCCCCCATCCAGATGCCCCCCATGGCCTCTACATCCCCCCCCGCCGAGATCTGCGCCTCTTGGTCATCAGTGACATGAACGGCATCTACGGCTCGGTGGAATACGACCCAGAGGTGGATCGGGGCATCGGCCTCATCCCCTATCTTCAGCCGGATATTGTTTTGGGAGGAGGAGATATGGTGGCCGGTCAGGATCCCCGCCTGTCGGAGGAGCGCATTCGCGCCATGTGGGCAGCCTTCGACCGGCATGTGGCTGGCCCAATCCGTGCGGCCAAACTTCCCTACGGCTTTACCTTGGGCAATCACGATGCTTCCTGTGCCCGCACCACGCGGGGCGGCTTTCTCTTTCAAAAAGAACGGGATCTGGCCCGCGAGTTTTGGAACGATCCGGCCCACGACCCAGGTTTGAACTTTGTGGATCGGGGGGACTTTCCCTTCTACTACACCTTTGAAAAAGACGATGTGTTTTACCTAGTCTGGGATGCCACCTGCAATTACATCCCGCCCGAACAAATGGCCTGGGCGGAAGCGGCTCTGGCCAGCGAACGGGCTCAGAAGGCCAAGTTGCGCATTGTCATCGGCCATCTGCCCCTCTACGCCATCACTGTCGGGCGCGACGATCCGGGAGAAGTGCTGCTGGAGGCGGATGCCAAACGGGCTCTGCTGGAGAAGTACCGCGTCCACACCTACATCAGCGGCCACGACCACGGCTACTACCCTGGCCACAAAGGGCAACTGCAACTGCTTCACTGCGGCATTCTCGGCTCTGGCCCTCGTCCCCTCTTGGGCAGCCCTCTGCCCCCCCGCAAGACCCTCACCCTTATCGACGTGGATTTCGAGAGCCCAGATGTTACCTATTACACTACCTATCACATGCGGGATCTGAGCGTGATCGACCAAGCAGAGCTGCCCCGTTTCATCACTGGGCACAATGGCTTGGTGCTGCGCCGCGACGTCAATTGGGACAACCTCACCCCCCAAGAAATCGCCACCTGCCAAGCTCGTATTGGATCCCTGTGTCGGGATTAACGTCTCCGTCTTGGCAAAAGATTGATGAGCCGTTTGTAGATGCTCTCGCGAGGGTTCTGCACACTTCGCGAGCAGCCCAGGCTTTTCAACAGATGATTCAAAGCAGCTTTTTCCAGCAACACCAGCCATAGCCGGTGCAACTGTGTCTCTCGCATAACGGATCCCAGTGATTGATTTCAGCGAAACTGTGGAGAGCTTGTGAAGAAAGTGGTAACTGTACCACCGGCCTATACCTCACAGACTTGCCACAAATGCTTGCCCATTCATCCCGACTCTGGTAAGTCGTACCGGGATGGGAAGGGATTTAAGTGCGGGCATTGTGGTTGGGAAGGGGATGCTGATTTTAACGGTGCAAATGTGATTGCGCTTTTGGGGGCTGCTGTAAACCAGCCTAGAGGTCAAGCCTACGGCTCGCTTCGCGAACGTGGTTGGCTTGCCAACTACAGGGCTACCGAAAGCCTGCCCTGTACTGCGAAGCAGTCAGGGTCGGGTAGTTTACATGACCTATTTCCGAGAGCTGGACAAATCTTGGTACCTGACTCAAGCGGGCTTGGCGGAGTACCTCGATACCCTCAGCGAACTCACGGAACGCTTGGAAGGTTTGCAGTCTTTTGCCAATCTCTGTGAACAGGCCAATCAGAAAGATCCGTATCAACTGATCCCTTCTGAACCGGAAGGTCTGTATTTGCTTGCCTTCGAGTGAGATGCTGCCAAACTGGTTGATTGTCGCGCCTTTCCCCTGCCATCGAATCCATCAGCAGCCGCAGCGCAAAACTCCTGCTACCCTGGTTGAATGATGGTTTCGTTCCTGGTTGAGGTAGAGGGGAATTTGACAGATGAGCAGGTGCGGGAGGGATTCCACGCCCTCTCTGACCCGATTCGCCTGCGCGTGCTGCAACTGCTGCAGGGGCGTGAGTTGTGTGTTTGTGATCTCTGCGAGGAGCTGAAGGTGAGCCAATCCAAGCTCTCGTTTCACCTCAAAACCCTGCGGGATGCGAAATTGGTCAATGCTCGCCAGCAGGGGCGCTGGATTTACTACAGCCTCAACCCACCCGGTTTTCAGCTCCTGCAGCATTTTTTGGATAGATTGGGGCAAGCTGGCCCTGTCAAGGCCGCAGTTCCCTGTGTGGAAGACCTCTAAGGCGCGCAGGGATCCCAAAATGTCCCTAGAAAAACTGTCGGATCCCGCCCTTGTACATTCCGAAGACGGGCTTGCTGCAACACAAGAAATTACAGATGTGAATGGTGTTCCCTGCTGGCAACCCCAGGGATCCCGGCGGGTCAACTCGGAGAAAATGAGGATCCCATCTCCTAAAATCCATCAAAGTTCCCTGACACCAGCTCCCCTGTTGCTTAGTTAGGATTGATACAAGAGAGGTGGGAACAACATGATACGTGAACAGCGAGAAGAGTTGGAACGCATCCACCGAGCACACCTGTGGAATCGCCTCAAGGAGCGGGTGAAACGCGCCCAGTTGAATCCATCTCTGCTGGCTTTGCTGGCACGAGAGGCTTTTGAGTTGGGCTTCCCCCTTCCCTCTTTATCTGACCAACCCCAGGTCAATTCCCCTGCTGAGCAGCCCCAAGATGGAAGTAATCATCGCCGCACTCGGTGAGTCCACCCTCTCTTCTGGCCGAGAAAGCGGGCAGCCACGATCATAGGAGAATTTCTCTCCAGAGACTCTCAAAGCAGCTAGTCTAGGCAATGATTTTGAATAAATCAGAGCCCATGATGAACACCGCCGAAGCCCTTGAGATTCTCAACCTTCCGCCGGACGCAACCGAGCGGCAGATCCGGGGGCGACTGTTTCAGGAATACCAAACCCTCAGTACTGCCCTCGCAGAACTGGAGGACGAGCGACAAAGACCCTTGCTAGAGGCGCAACTGGCGCGGCTGAATGAGGCGCGGGATGTATTGCTTAGCGGGGGATCCCAGGCTGAGAAGGGTTTGTCTTGGGTCAGCCCAGAGGACTTGCCCCCCCAGGTGATTGTGCTGCTTTACCAAGCCAATGGGCAGGAGGGAATCTGCACGCGCCAGGTTGGGGGTCAAGATATCGTCATTGCTTTCGAGAGCTCGTTTGCGGCAAGAAAATATGCGCAGCGGTTGGCTCAACAGGGACTGCCCAAGCCCGTGGCAGAACGCTTTGACACGCAGGAGATCGTCGATTTTTGCCGCAGCGGAGGGTATGGGTTGATGGTGGTTCCGGCCAGCGAAACGCTGGAGCCCCTACAAGAAAGCACGGAAGCTGCCCGTGATTGGCAGGGCAGGTCTTGATGCCGTTTGGCCTCGATCCACTTGCGTTAAGGGTGCCCTCGATGATTAGTGTGGAACCGATCTCTGTGGACGAGTTTCGCCAGCTCATGGCCGCCGATCTGGACGCTTGCTGCGAGGCCTTTGATTTGCGGGCGGAGTACCTGCGTCTGCAGCAACAGCGGCTACGCTCCTGGGGCATGCTGGCCTTTGGTTTGATAGCAATAGCCTTGGTCATCTTCTTGGGGATGCGGGATCCCGGCTCTTGGGTGTCCTATACCGCGGCTGCCGGGATCCTACTGCTGCTCCTGTTGGGGATCCTGAGAGTCAGCCTGCGCTTGGGAAAAAGCCTGCATCGCATCCGCCAGCGTTGGCAGGAAGCCCATCTGCTCAACAGCACCCCTGAGATGATGAAGTTTGCCACCGATCTGGCCCGCAAGGTAAAAGACTACAACCACTGGGTCAACGAGCTCCAACAATCCCTGCAGGGGGGGCAGCATTGGCGAGATTTTCGGCAACTCAGTGAGGCCGAGCAGAAGTACATCCAATCGCTGTTTTTACAAGTGCGGGCCCAACTGGTGATGGCCCTACAGGTGTGCCGAGCTTTGATCGAGGATCCACAAGCCTCTGTGGCTCAGTATCTCAACCAAATGGTTGCCCGGGATCAGCAACTGTTGGAGCAATTTACCGCCAAAAACTTGACTGGCAACCGCTACGCAACCCTGGCTCGTGAGCTGTCCGGCCTGGAGGCAGATCTACAAGCTCAGCTCAGAACCTTGGGCTCTCGATGATACCCTGTTGGAGGTGTCCAGCAGCGTACTCATGGGCAGTAGAGGCACTCGAAAATTGTACGGCCTGTTGCTTGCCGGCGGACTGGGCTTGCTGGGATGCGGGGATCCGAATGTACCTCTGACCCAACCGCCCCCCGATGCTTTTCGGGTTAGCACCCCACGGCCACCGCGCCTAGATCTGTACCCCACCTCACCACCCACGCCAACTCCTACGCCGACACCACCCCCCAGCTTGCTGGAGCTCACAGCCCGTTGGTTGGGGATCCCTTGGCCGCCCCAAGAGACCAGCCTGGTGAGATTGAGCGCCCGTTTCCTGGAGATCCCCCTACCTCCCAAGCCGCGCCGCTCCGCCAGCCCCTCGCCTCAGCCTTCCCCCAGTTCGGAAAGAGAAGAGAGAAAGCAGCAAGGCCGCGAAACCTAGTCCGCACCCCTGGCCTCTGGAGATCTAGGCGCCCGCAGTCACCGGCTCCGTTTCTCGAACGCGCAGCTTTTCACAGGGGATGGTGTCTGCCAGAATGGAGCTGGCCATCATGCCCGTGTGAATCTCTAGCTTGGCTCCAGGCACCGCTTCAAAGAGCAGCCGCTGGCCTGGAAAGACCACCCGCTCAAAGTACCAGTTTTCGATATTCGTGATGCGAACCACCTGAATGGAGCTGGTCGCATTGATGTAGCTACAGGTTATTCGCTCTGCTCGTTTTTTATCGGGGATTGCATCGAGTGTTTGCATAATTCAGATTACCAGCCCACGTTGCTCAGCCTACCATCTACCCTAACACCGTCTGGGGATCACTGCGGTAGTCTGCGATACGGCGATCCCAACTGGCAGAAATCAATCCTGGAAAAACATAGTCATTCATAGTCATTCCAAACTAGATTGAAACACTTCCCAAGCGTTCCGCGCCGCTTACAGAGGGAGTCATCCTTCACCCCCAGCCCCTCTCCTTTGGGAGAGGAGAGTTAGGAAGCAATGCCACGGAAAGGTCTCATTCCTGTTTAAAATGACTGTAACTTCTGTATCTTACCTTACCGTTTCGATGTCCAGAAGGGTTCTGCAATTCAAGGCAGATTTGAGGTAGGATTTCTCCCCAAGTTGGGGTAATTTCTCATAGAAAATCTCCACAGAGTAGTAGTCAGGATTACATTTTTCCGTTCCCTTGGAGTTTGGGGATCAGGGCTCTTGGATCCTCGATCCGGTCGTCGGCTGCGGCGAGGATTGGCCGGGATCCCAGTTCAGGCCCTCCACCCGCAGCTCCAGAGCCCCCGACTGGCGCACCGGATTGTATTGCAGGCTGAAGCCATAGGTGCGGCGGTCATAGCCCAGGCGATAGACGACATCCACCTGCTGGCCTGACTGCAAATCTACCGTCGTCTCTGCCCCCACCCGCAGCGGGCCGTACAGTTGTTGCAAAAAGCCCAAGACGAGCTGTTCCCGCGTGGTGATGCGGTCGAACAAAAACGGCGAGGCTCCGGCCAGAAAACCGTTGGAGTAGGTCACCCTCAGGTTGGTGTAGTCGAAGGTATCGGCCACGAAAGCCCCGATCACCGCATCGATACCAATGCTGCCGGCGGTATAGCTCTGGGCCCGGCCATTGGAGTAAAAAGACTGGCTGCTGCTCACGCCGGTGTTGAGCCAGATCCCTTGCTCAATAGGCAGAGCGGAAAAGCGGGGTGGGGGATCCGCCGCCGTCTTGGGAGGGCTCCAGAGGGGAAAGGAGCGATTCAAGGTTGCCCCCAGTTGCAGGCGGGAGAGCTGAATGCGGTCGGTGGTGTTGGCTAAGGCCAACTCCGGATCCGTGTCGATTTCATCCGGCTGCCCCAAGGCATCGATGTAGTCGGCGGCTATGCGGTAGCTGAGATCCAAGCCGGTATTGCCCAGGCGGAGGGTGGGTGAGCGGTAGCTGGCACCGAGGCGGTTTTCCACAATTTGAAACCCCAGGCGACCGCTGAAGAAGCGTTCCCGATAGGCGTAGGTGTAGGCGACTTCTCCACCATCGCCGGTGGTGATGCGGTGTTCGACCTGAGCTCGCAAGCGCTGAGCAAACTCCTGGAAGACGATCCCCCGCAGCTCGGCAAACAGGGAGGTTTGAGCGTTGGCTTCCGGTTGCCGCCAACGAAAATCGGCCCGCAGCCCGATCCCATCCAAAAGGCCCTGCTCACTGCCCCAAAGACGTTGTGGATACAGTTGCGGGGAGAGCACCAAGCTCACGTTGGGATCCCGCAGCAGCTCGATGTTGGACTGGAGGATCAAGCCCCGTCGCAATTCTTCTCGGTCGAAATCGTCGTAGAAGATGCTGACCGGAGGCTGACGGTTCAACGAGTCGAAGCGCAGCCGAATGGGCAGGGGCAGAAACAAGACCTGGTCGAAAACCAATTGCCCCGCCTCGGCAATCAGCAGGCTGGAACCATCTGCCTGAAGAGTGGAGGTCACCCGTGGGCTGCGAATCTCCAACTCCGGCGGATCCAGCGGGTCGTTGGTCAGCCGCACCTGTTCTCCTTCCCAGGTGTTGGCATCGAAGCGAATGCGAACGGCACGAAAGCGCACCAACCGCTCTGGCGCCAAAGCGGCTGCCGGGGATCCACCGGCCTGCAACTGGCCAATATCCACCTGCCCGAAGGCCTCTTCCAAAAACCCCCGCTCCTGCTCAAAGTCGTATTCTAGGCGGGATCCCTGGATGCGCTGCCGATCCAGTTGAATAGAGACATTGCCCTCGGCCACAGCCCGCCGCTGTCGCAGCTCAATGCGCAGGCGATCCGCCCGCAACACAGAGCGACCCAGCCGCATCTCCACATTGCCTTCCGCCTGGAAAACTTCCGCCCGTTGGTCGAAGGTTTGCCGATCAGAACGCAGCCGTAACGTTCGGTCGGCAAGGGCGCCGAGGTCGGTCGTACTTATGGGCTGGGCGACCCCCTTCTTCTGTGGTTCCACCTGAGCCGCAGTAGGGCCGGCAACTGCCAACCCCAGCACCCCCAAGCAGAGCCAGAGCAACCGCAACCCTCCCATACCTCCTCATCACCCGGCGCGAAACTTCAACACACATCCCCTACGGCTTCCCCAGCCCGCTAGCTTGTGGTCAACTGAGAAGGGTTGAGGACTCGGTTGAGCTTGCCGCTGCGGTAGCCCTCCAGATCGAGACTGACATAGAGATAGCCCACCGCCTGAAAGGCTGCGACCAAGGCTGAGAGATCGGTTTTCTGCACAAACTCCACGATCTGATGGGGGGGAAGTTCGATGCGGGCGGTGTCCTTCTCCGAGCGCACCCTGACCTGCCGCCAACCCAAGCTGCGCAAGTAGCGCTCCGCCGCTCCCACCCGACGCAGCTTCTCAGGGGTGATTGCCTCCCCGTAGGGAAAGCGAGAGCTGAGGCAGGGTTGGGCCGGTTTATCCCACCAAGACAGCCCCAGGTGGCGAGACAATTGCCGCACCTCCAGCTTGCTCATCCCCACCTCCGCCAAAGGGGAACGCACGCCGCGCTCCCGAGCTGCCTGTGTCCCCGGTCGGTAATCGGCCAGATCGTCGGCATTGAGACCATCCACCACATGGTTATATCCCTGGGCTTGGGCCAACAGGCGCAAGGTATCGTGCAAGTGACTTTTGCAGAAGTAACACCGGTTAACAGGGTTGGCAGCGTAGCTCGGATCCTCCAGCTCGTGGGTTTCGACGATCTGATGGCGGATCCCGATTTGCCGAGCCTGCTGAATTGCTTCTTCCAAATCTTCGGGCAGCAGCGAAGGAGAAGCAGCGGTGACAGCCAGGGCCCGCTCCCCCAGCTGATCGCAGGCCAACTTGGCCACCAGGCTGCTATCAACCCCCCCAGAGTAGGCCACCAAGACCTGCTCCATCTCGGCGAAGATCTGGACAAGCTGCTGGAACTTGCGCTGCAGGACGGGATCCCACTCCAGCAGGGGGTTGGCCGCTATTCCTCCCTCTCCGGGGGGGAGAGGGTCGAGACGAGAGGCGGTTGGGCCTTGGGCTGTGCTCATGAAGACAGAAGATGCCAAGCGTTTGGATAACCAGGCAAGGATGCCATCTCGCTATTGCCGGCAGGAGAAGAGCCGGTTGCGAGCAGGGGCAGGGATCCCTCCTTTTCTATTCTTTCCTAGAGATCCCCGACTTTCCAACGCTTCTCCCCAGCATGGGATGCGGGATCCCTCAAGGAAAAGTAGACAATTGGGCAATCTATCCGTAGTCCGCTCACCCGCTGTCGCGATTGTGCTCCGCACCGCTAACGCGATAGGCTGGATGGGGTAGGTTGCGATGGCCCCTGAGATTCTCTCTGGGTTCTCTCCTGCCATTGACCTCACAACTTTATTCCGGCGACACTTGCTACAGCCAACGCAGAGATCTCTCTCGGCTACAGGGATCCCACCTATCTTGCAGAACTTCATGAAACTTAGAAAAAGCGGTACCCCTCTCCTAGCGCACCATGGCTTTGCAACTTGAACCCGCCAGCCCGCCAGAAGTGGCCGTTTATCAGCCCTATTACGCCGTTGCCCGCCGACAGTACCTAGCCCTCGCGGTGGGCCTCTACAAAAAAGCCAGCCTGGAAGGGCAGAGGGCCATCGAGGGAGAGGGGCCTGTCCGCTTCTTGGCCAGTTGGCACATGTCCCCGTTGCCCTCGGATCTGACGGTGGTTCAGGTGATCTTTGCTCAGGATGCAGATCTCACCTATCAGCTCTCCATTGCCAACTACGAGTTTGTGGATCATCTGATCGATGTGGTCGCTTTGGTGCAGCGCGGACAACCGCCGGATTTCTCCACCGCCTTTTACAAGAAACTGATGCGATATGAAGATTGATCTGGGTTGCTCAGCCACCATCACCCTCTACGACACCACACTGCGAGATGGGGCCCAGCGAGAGGGGCTATCGTTGTCGGTGCAAGACAAGTTACAGATTGCCAAGCTGTTGGATCGCCTGGGGATCCCGTTCATTGAAGGGGGTTGGCCGGGAGCCAATCCCAAAGATGTGCAGTTTTTCTGGCAGATGCGGGAGGAGCCTCTGACCCAAGCAGAGCTGGTGGCCTTTTGTTCCACCCGCAAGCCGGGGCGCAGCGCGGCGGAAGATCCGATGTTGCAAGCCATCTTGGCAGCGGGCACCCGCTACGTGACGGTGTTCGGCAAGTCTTGGGATCTGCATGTTACCGAAGGTCTGGGCACCACGCTGGCCGAAAACCTGGCTATGATCCGGGATACCATTGCCTACTTGGGATCCCAGCAGCGGCGGGTCATCTACGATGCCGAGCACTGGTTCGATGCCTATCGCCACAACCCCGACTATGCCCTGCAAACCCTGGTGGCGGCTGCCGAGGCAGGGGCAGAGTGGCTGGTTCTCTGCGATACCAATGGCGGATCCCTGCCCCATGAGATCGCCCAGATTACCGCAGCCGTCTTGGCAGAATCCCATCACCTGCGGCATTTGCCTCTGGGCATTCACACCCACAACGACTCCGGCACCGCTGTGGCCAACGCCCTGGCTGCTGTGCAGGCGGGGGCGCGCATGGTTCAGGGCACTATCAACGGCTATGGGGAACGCTGCGGCAATGCCGACCTGTGCAGTGTCATCCCCAACCTGCAATTGAAGCTGGGCTATCGCTGTCTGCCGGAAGAGAAGCTGAAGCACCTGACGGAGATCTCCCGCTCCATCAGCGAGGTGGTCAATTTGGCCCCGGATGACCATGCGCCGTTTGTGGGCCTATCGGCCTTTGCCCACAAGGGTGGGATCCACGTCAGCGCCGTTCAGAAAAACCCTCTCACCTACGAGCACATCGCCCCCGAGCAAGTGGGCAACTGTCGCCGCATCGTGGTCTCAGAACAGGCGGGGCTGAGCAACATTCTCCACAAAATGGCCGGATTCGGGATCCGGCTGGACAAGTCGGATCCACAGGCGCGCTTGATTTTGGAGCGGCTGAAAACTTTGGAGCTGCAGGGCTATCAGTTTGAGGCTGCTGAGGCCAGCTTTGAGCTGTTGGTGCGGGGCTTGCTGGGACAACGCTCCCATCCTTTTGAGGTGCTCAGCTTCAACGTGACGACCACCACACGCTCCGATTGGAACAGCAAAGACCGGGATCCCAGTGGCGAGGCAACGGATGTGCAATCGTTGGCAGCGGTGAAAATCGCGGTGCAGGGGCAGACTCGGGTGACGGCGGCGGAAGGCAATGGGCCGGTGGCCGCTCTGGATGGGGCGTTGCGCAAGGCGCTGCTGGAGTTCTATCCCCAACTGGAGGCGATTCACCTGTCTGATTACAAGGTGCGCATTTTGGATGGGCGAGCCGGCACCTCGGCCAAAACGCGCGTGCTGGTGGAGTTTAGCGACGGTCACCGCCGTTGGACAACGGTGGGGGTTTCCACCAACATCATCGAGGCCTCCTGTCGGGCTTTGGTGGAGGGCTTTGAGTATAGCCTGCTGCCGCCCAGCTCTCCTTTGCCGGCTGCGGCAGAGCACCGTTCTTCTCCGCTGGCTGCAAAAACGGCCTCCCCTTGAAGAAAAACCTTCAACTGGCTTTACCCTGGCAGCGCCCCTCTACCCCAGCAAGCTAAACCGTAACCACGACAGCTATGCGAATCATCGGCCTGACAGGCGGAGTGGGCACGGGCAAATCCACGGTCGCCCGCATCTTGGAGCAGCACGGGATCCCGGTGGCCGATGCCGATCAAATGGCCCGCCAGGCTTTGGCATTGGGATCCCCTATTCGAGACAGGGTGCTGGAACGCTATGGAAAGGCCATCCAAACGCCCTCTGGAGATCTGGATCGCCGGCAGTTGGGCCAGATCGTGTTTGCCGATGCTGCCGAGCGGGCTTGGCTAGAGGCCCAGATCCACCCTTTTGTTAAAGCTCAACTGCAAGATTTTCTGTTCGGGTTAGCGGAGCAGAGCTCTGAGGCGCATGGCGTGTTGCTTGAGGAAGGGCCTGGTTCCCAAAAGAACAGCGGGCCAGGGTTTTCCTCTGCCCAGGGATCTCAAACCGTTTGTCTGATGATCCCGTTGCTGTTTGAAGCCCACATGGAAAATTGGGCCAGCGAGATTTGGGTGGTGACTTGCACCCCAGAGCAGCAGCGGCAACGCCTTGCCCGCCGGGATCCCCTGACGCCGGAAGAAATCGAAGCTCGCATTGCCAGCCAGTGGCCTTTGGCGGAAAAAGTGCGCCGTGCAGACGTGGTGCTGGACAACTCCGGATCCCTGGCCAAGCTGGAAGCCCAGGTGAAGCAGGCTTTGGCGTTAGAGAGGCCATTTGCCTCACCTCGGCAGGCCGGATACAGTGACGAATAGGGGATCCCCTACGCCCCGGTGGGACGGAGGGTAGCCATGTACGGGTGGGTTGAGGGAGAAACGATGCAGGAAGCAGGCTGCGTTGGCGAGACGGAGTTTGCTCAAGCTCTGGCCGCGCGGGAGCGGGAAATCCAGCTTTTGCGAGAGCGCAATCGCATCTTGCAGGGCCAGATAGACCTTCTGGAGCTGCGCCAAGAAAAGCAACACCGGCAAATTCGCAGCTATGAGGCGGAGATCGAGCAGCTTTACCAAGAGAAGCAGTTGCTGGAGCAGATGATCCAGGAGTTGCCGGAGCTCTACCGGCGCAAGCTGCAAGCCCGCCTTCAGCCCATTCGCGAGCGCATCGCCGCCATCCAGGTCGAGAATCGCCAGCTTAGGAAGGAGTTGTACCAGCTCAGCTACCGCGTGCAGCACATAGATCAGCTCGACTCGCCCGGCTGGATCCAGCTTCCCTCTCTGCGTCGCCGGGATCCCAAGTCCTCAGCGGAGCGGAGCACAAAAGCTCTGCCGGTCTCCCCCCCTGGTGTCCAGCCCTGCTCTTGATGGGCAGGGAGGGATCCCGCCATCGAGAAGCCAGAATAGGGGAGCCCCGGTGGGATCGCGTCAGCAGAGCAGAGCTCTTGCGCGGTTCCGGTTGGGGCGCTGCTTGCTTGGAGATCCCGGAAATGGCCACCGCTGGCAACTATGAACCCCTGCATTTAAAATACCGCCCGCAGCGCTTTGCCGATGTGGTCGGCCAAGGAGCGGTGGTGCAAACGCTGGCCAACGCCATCCGGCTGGGGCGGGTTGCACCTGCCTATTTGTTCTGCGGGCCGCGGGGCACGGGAAAAACCTCCAGCGCCCGCATCTTGGCCAAGTCTTTGAATTGTGAACAGGGGCCGACGCCGGATCCCTGCCAGGCGTGCAGCCAATGCCGCGCCATCACTGCGGGAGCCTCCCTGGATGTTCTCGAGATTGACGCGGCCAGCAACACCGGCGTAGACAACATCCGCGAGCTGATCGAGCGGGCCCAGTTTGCCCCGGTGAACAGCCGCTACAAAGTCTATGTCATCGACGAGTGCCACATGCTCAGCAATGCGGCCTTCAACGCCTTGCTGAAAACTCTTGAAGAGCCGCCCCCCCGCGTGGTATTTGTCCTGGCCACCACTGACCCGCAGCGGGTTTTGCCCACCATTGTTTCCCGCTGTCAGCGGTTTGACTTCCGCCGCATCCCCCTCGACGACATGGTGGCCCACCTGGGCAAGATCGCCGCCCAAGAAGGGATCCCTATCACGCCGGAGGCGCTGCAACTGGTGGCCCAACTTTCCCAAGGGGGCCTGAGGGACTCCGAACGCCTGCTGGACCAGCTCAGCCTCTTGGAAGGATCCATCACCCCGGAGGCGGTTTGGGACTTGGTGGGCGGGATCCCGGAACAGCAGCTTTTGGCTCTGATGGATGCGCTGCTGGCTCAGGATGTGCAGGCGGTGCTCAGCCAAACTCGGCAATTGTTGGAGCGGGGCAAAGAGCCCTTAGCCCTGTTGCAGAACTTGGTGGCCCTTTACCGGGATCTGCTGCTGGTCAAGACAGCCCCCCAGCAACGGGAGTTGGTGGCTGTAACGGACTCCACCTGGGCAGCCCTGCAGCAACGGGCCCCTCGCTACTCGGTGGAGATACTGCTGGCAGCCCAGAGCCATCTGCGCCAGTGTGAGCCGCAAATTCGTCAAAGCGGACAGCCCCAACTGTGGTTGGAAATTGCCCTAGTGGATCTGCTGGGCCAGCTGCGCCCAAGCATGGTGGCTGAGGATTCAGCGGAACGGAGTCCTTTCCCAGCCCTTGACCTATCTCCTGCACCCCAGAGAACTCCCCCGGACGGGACAGCCCCTCCGGCCCCTGCTGCGACCATCAGCCCATCAAGCCCATCAACTGTTGGTGAGATAGATGAATTAACTGTTGGGCCTTCAGCCTCCCCTGCTGTTGCGTCGAGCCAGAAGGCAGATCGCGCTACTCGGACGGAGTCCTCGGAGCAGCCCAGAGAACCGGCAAGGGACGCCGCCAAAGTCAAGCTGCTGCGCCCCCACTGGGACGAGTTCCTCAAGCGCCTCTCTCCCCTCACTAAGGCTCTGATGGGATCCGGCCACCTGTACCAAGAGACTCCTGAGGCAATTACCCTCGCCTTTCCCAGCAAGGGTTTGGTGGAAAAAGTGCGCAGCAAAGAAGCCGAACTGCGGTCGGTGCTCCACAACCTGCTCCAGCGTCCTGTGCAGCTCAACTTGATTGTGCAGCGGGGGCCGGATGTTTCCATTCGCGTCAGTGGGACGGAGTCCTCGGCATTGCCCAGCCGA
Source organism: Synechococcus sp. W55.1 (assembly GCF_047461655.1). NCBI lineage: Bacteria > Bacillati > Cyanobacteriota > Cyanophyceae > Synechococcales > Synechococcaceae > Synechococcus > Synechococcus sp. W55.1. The sequence goes on along the minus strand of NZ_JANSHN010000016.1, from coordinate 17,371 downwards.
GAAAAAGACCTGCCCCCCGCCCCCCCAGATCCTGTGGCCACGCCGGGGTTGCAGAGCGACAACACCAACAGTCGTGCTTCCTTGGGGGAGCCCAGAGCAGAACCGCAGAGCCATGGGGGGCGACAGCAACATTCCCCTCCTGACTACAGCCCACCTTCGCCAGAACCTGAGCGGGACAATTCTACAGGTGGTATCAAGGTGGCCGGCTTGGCAACCCAAGGACTCTCTCCCGCCGGTGCGAACTTTGAGCTAACCCATGAGCTGGCGGAGATTGCCCGCCGTTTTGCCGACCATTTCAACGGCAGCTTGGTGGATTTGGAAGGGGTGTTGGGGGCTGACGCGACGGAATCCGCGGAAGAGCTGTCCCCCATGGAGATTTCAGAAGCCGATCGCGACAGCGGGACGGAGTCCTTTCGCGATAGCGGGACGGAGTCCTTTCGCGACAGCGGGCCGTAGGTCTCGGTCTTGGAGGAGGAGTTGCCTTCTTGAGCGCTATCTTAAGCTTGATAAAGCTAGCCTCATCTTGCCGACGATGACCTTCCCCATCTCCCCCCTAATTCGCTACGCTGTGCAGGCTCTGTACTGGGGACTGGTTCTGCCCCTGCCCATTTTGCTGGCCCGGCAACAGGCAACACCTCTTGAGCTGGGATCCCTTTGGGTGGCTCTGCTGCTGGGGTGGGGAGTAGTCCTGGGATCCCTGAGCCAGCAGATCCAGTTGGACGAAGAGGGCATGCAGGCCACCTACCCCAGTTGGGTGCCGCCTTTTGTGCGGCAGGAGTGGCAGATCCGGTGGGCCGATATCGAGCGCATTGAGCCCCGCTCCACCAGCCAGGGTGGTATGGTGTATTACTTGGTCAGCCGAGGGGGGGATCGCGTACTTTTGCCGATGCGGGTGACCAGGTTCAAGCAGCTGTTGGCTGAGATTCGACGGCACGCTCAACTGGAGATTGGCGGGCTGCGCCCCTACGTTCAGCCTTGGATGTACGGGCTCCTAGGATGTTTTGCTCTGCTTCTGTTGCTCTGGGATGGGATGGTCGCCATCTGGGTCTGGGCAAGTCCGGTGGGAACCTAGCGCAACCACAGACGGTTCCGGGTCTAGCCATCCCGACAGGGATCCCAGCTCCAGCGGGCGGTTGCAGTCCAGATCCCGCCCACGCCCTTCTGCGCAAGCGTTGCGGAGCAGCAGGATGGAAATTTGGAGCAGGTTGGAAATGAGCTCCTCCGCTGGGCGACCCCTGGTGGCGGTGGGGGTATCCTGAGAGCAGTGGAACTTAGCCCCCTCTTGCCAGCTCTTCCCCTTCGCGACAGCGGTGCGGAGCACTTTGTCTGGGATCCCTGCTGCCCCTTCTCTGGAGAGGTTGAGTCTTGAGCAGGTCAACCTCTCCGCCTCTTCGCTGGCCCTGCTGGACCATTGCCCCCGCCTGTTTCGCTATGTATATCTGGAGCGGTTGATCTGGCCTGCTGCCAGGGCTTTTGAGCACGAACTGGAGCAGAGGCGCGGACGGCAGTTTCACCGTTTGGTGGAATGGCACAGCCGCGGGCGGCAGGTGGAGCCGCGTTTGTCCGGCCTGGATGAAGGGGTGCAGCAGTGGTGGCAGGTGTTCTTGGCCAGCTCCCATGCCCATCCCCAGGGACGGGTGTTGGCGGAGTTGCCCCTGTGGCAACGGATTGAGGGCTTTAAGCTGATAGCCCGTTTGGATCGGCTGGTGATTGTCCCCGGATCCCTGCACATTGTGGATTGGAAGACCGAGCGCCAACGCCCGCCCGACCGGCAGCTTGCCCAAGATTGGCAGGTGCGCCTCTACCCTCTGTTGCTCTGCGAGGTAGCTCAGCAGTTGCCCCTGGAAGGCCCTTTTGAGCCAGAGCAGGTGCATCTCACCCTCTGGTATGCGCAACATCCCCAGCAGCCTTTCCACCGGCACTACAGCGCCGCCGCCTACGAGCAGGATCTGGCCCACCTAAAAGCCACTCTAGAGCGTCTGCGGCAACTGGAGGCGCAAGACTTCCCCATGATCCCCTACGGCGAACGCTGTGCCGCTTGTCTGTTTTGCTCCCGCTGCCACGGGCTCATGCCGCAAGGGATCCCTTCCCAAGACCTCACAGATTGGGTTTGGCCCATGCAAGAGCCTGCGCCGCCTGAGGATCCCATCCCTGATACCTATTGAGGGCCGGGGCAGGAGCTGTTTTGGCAGCAACCCATGCATACCCTATTATGGGGCCGTTCGCGATAGCGAGACGGAGTCCTTTGTTCCCAACGTTTCCCATCTGGAAAGGCTACGGCCAGGGATCCCCGTTTGCAGGGCTGAGCGTGGAACTGGTGCCCCTGGTGTGGAGGATAACTGCAATTTTCTCGGAGACTTGCATACTGGGTTAGATGGTTTTATCAGCGCTGTCAACTGTGATCGCGAGTGTCATCTCCAGTATTTCTACCCTCCGGGATCCCGACTGGGATGTGGAAGTAACCGGCCTCCACAAGCGTTTTGGCGATTTTGTGGCTCTCAATGGCATTGAGCTGAACATTCGGCGGGGGGAGTTTTTCGGCCTGCTGGGCCCTTCCGGCTGTGGCAAGACCACCCTGCTGCGCATCCTGGCCGGCCTGGAGATGGCCGATGCTGGGGAAGTGGTGATTCGAGGTCGCCCGGTAGGCCACCTGCCCGCCCACAAGCGCAACGTCAACATGGTGTTTCAGAGCTATGCCCTTTTCCCTTTTATGACGGTGGAGGACAACATCGCCTTCGGCCTGCGCATGCGGGGTGTGCGGGGGGAAGCTCTGCGCAAGCGGGTGGCCGCTGCTATGGAATTGGTGGAGATTGCAGCTCTGGCCAAGCGGAAGCCCCATGAGCTGTCGGGGGGACAGCAGCAGCGGGTGGCCTTAGCTCGGGCTTTGGTGAATGAGCCGGAGGTGCTCTTGTTGGATGAGCCGCTGTCGGCCTTGGATGCCAAGTTGCGCAAGCAGCTTCAAGTGCAGTTGTGCGAGTTACAGCGCCGCCTGGGCATGACCTTTATTTTTGTTACCCACGACCAAGAAGAGGCTTTGGTGACCAGCGACCGGGTGGCGGTGATGCGGGCAGGGCGCATTGAACAGGTGGGCCTTATCGATGAGGTGTATGAGCGCCCGGCGACGGCCTTCGTAGCCGACTTTTTAGGGGCCAGCAACCTGATCGAGGGGATCGCCTGTGGGACGGACTGTGTGGATACGCCCTTGGGAAAGCTGAAGGTCTTGGGGATCCCGGCCAGCTCGGAACCGGTGCAATTGGCTATTCGCCCGGAAAAGATCCAGCTCTCTCGCAGCGGCTGGGATCTGCTGCCCAACCAGGTGCCGGTGCGGGTGGAAAACCTCATCTACACTGGGGCTGAGAACCAATACCTGTTGCGGACAAACCAAGGTCAGCAGCTCAAGGCCACGGCCCTCAACACCGATATTGAGGATGCAGGGTTTGAGATCGGCGCAGCGCTGGTGGCCCACCTACCCCCGAAAAGCCTGATTCGCTTGCGACCGGATCCCCGTCAGGAGGAGACTGGATGTTGAAGCTGCCATCTCCTGTGGGCAAGTGGATCCCTGGCCAAGCCCAGGTGCGATTTGGGGAGCTGCTCACCCCTTGGCAGGAGCTGGGACGCAGCCTGATTTTTGCTGGGCCAGGGGTGCTGTGGGTGATGTTTTTTCTGGTGCTGCCGGGGCTGTTGCTGTTGGTGTGCAGCTTTCTCAGCCGCGGGGAGTTTGGCCAGATTCAACTGCCCCTGACCCTGGAGAACTATCTGCGCATTCTCGGCTTTGGCCCCTTGGGATGGACGCCCATCTACTGGCAGATCTTGGGCCGCAGCCTGCTGGTGGCGGGGGTGACCACCTTTTTTTGCGTGCTGCTGGCCTACCCATTGGCTTTCTTCATTGCCGCCCACCCACCCCGACAACGGGATCTGTTGCTCACCTTGGTGGTGGTGCCCTTTTGGACGAACCTGGTGATCCGCACCTATGCCTGGATGGTGGTGCTGGCCCCGGAAGGGTGGCCGGCTCGCTTGGCGGCCTGGCTGGGCTGGATCCCACCGCAAACGGCTCTGTATCCCAGTTGGCTGGCGGTTTATCTGGGCATGGTCTACACGTTTTTGCCCTACATGGTCTTGCCCCTGTACACGGCGGTGGAGCGCATCGATTGGCGGCTGGCGGAAGCGGCACGGGATCTCTATGCCAAGGGTTGGCAGGTCTTTTGGTGGGTGCTTCTGCCCCAGACCTTGCCTGGACTGGCGGCGGGCCTCATTCTGGTGGGGATCCCGGCTTTCGGCATGTTCGTAGTGCCGGATCTGTTGGGGGGCAGCAAAACGCTGTTGATCGGGAATGTGATTCAGTTGCAGTTTGGCTCCAGCCTGGACTATCCTTTCGGGGCGGCCCTCAGCTTTTTGGTTACCGGCCTCACCCTGGGGTTGATCTACGCCTACAGCCGCTACGCTGGCACCCGCAGCCTAGAAAATCTGGTTTGAGGAGCTGCTGTGGGCCTTGAGCAAAGCCGCCAGTTGCTTGCGCATCAGGATCCCGGGCTTATCGGTGAGCATGTGCTGTTCGCTACTGAGGGTGAGGGGCACGTCGGGATCCGTGGTCTCCAAAATGGCTTTATCTTCCAGAGTTACAGCCCGGTCGAAGCGAATAACCTCGGCGGCTGGGGTATCGGCTTCGGTGTCGTTGCGCAAACAAAACTGCACCACTTGGGAGGCTCGGTCGTTGATGGGGGTGGGGATGTTGACGATGACATGGCTGCGGCCATTGGGGTAGCGGATGTGAAGGTGGTTGGTGAAGGGCAAATGCCAGGTTGAAGTGGTGGTGCGCTCGGTTTTGGCGGCAGCAATGCCCAGGTTGCGCTGTTGCAGCTCTGGGTTGGCTACACCGAGCACTGTGCGGGTGCGGATCCCGTAGTCCAGCTCCTCGACCTCGAAGTGGCTGGGTACCAAGTCTTCCATACTGCCAAAGGTGTTCTGGTGTACAAAGCTGATGTGGGCGGCGTCGAACTCGTTCTCGCAGATGCGCAAACTGGCACATTCCCAGCGTTCGTAGAACTCGTGGATGAGCCGGTAACTGGGATCCTCAGCTTCCGGGATGACCGGGATCTCCCGTAGAGGCTGAGGATGCAAACACACCCAGGCATAGCCATAGCGGGCCTGGCAGAGGTAGGCGGGAATGCGGTAGCTCTCCGGGATGCGGGACTGATCCGGCAGTTGCGGCACCTTGACACAGGCTCCCGTGCCATCGAACTCCCACCCATGGTAGGGGCAGCGGATATGGTCATCACAGACGATTCCCTTGGACAATTGCGCCGACCGATGACAGCAGCGATCTGCGGCTGCCTGGGGCTGTCCGGCTTTGTCCAGCCAAAGGACGATCCTCTCTCCCAGCAGCTCGAAAGGTTGCGGGGATCCCTGCTCCAATCGGCTGAGGGGCATCACCGGGTACCAAAAGCGCCGAAAGACAGGATGCTGGGTCACCAACATGGCAAAACCATCTGTGTCGTGTGGCCGGATTCTGTATAGCAAATTCGTGAATTCGGTTCCGTAGCCCGCGCCACAATCTCTATTTGGGGATCTTGCAGATCTGGGCAAACTCATTCCCAGGGGAGCTCAACTCATGGGGAAACCCTAGAACCTCTGGTACGGTAAAGATACTGATCTTGCGTTTGAGTTTCCAGAGGGATCCCTTGACCTCTACTTTGCCTTCTCAGACCTTCTTGCAGGCTCTGCACACCCCTTCCCCTGCTTGGGATGCCATCGTCATCGGTGCTGGGATCGGGGGATTGGTCGCGGCCAGCCAGTTGGCTGCCAAAGGATACCGTGTGCTGGTGCTGGAAAAATACCTCATTCCAGGGGGCAGTGCCGGCTATTTTGAGCGTCCGGATCCCTTAGGCAACGGGATCTACCGCTTTGACGTGGGCGCTTCCATGATCTTTGGATTGGGCACCCAAGGCACCACTAACTTGCTGACACGGGCTTTGGCAGCGGTGGGCCAGTCCATAGACTCTATCCCCGATCCGGTGCAGATTGCCTACCACCTGCCCAAGGGGCTGAATCCCCGAGTACACCGGGATTACGGGCAGTTTTTGCAGGAGCTATCCGGCTACTTTCCCCAGGAAGCCGCCGGCATTCGCCGGTTCTACGACAGCCTGTGGCCCATCTTCAACAGCCTCAATGCCATGGAGCTGCTCTCGCTGGAGGAGTGGGGCTATCTGTTTCGGTCTTTTGTGGGCAATCCCCTCGGCTGCCTGACCTTGGCGCGCTATTTGCCGGTGAATGTGGGCCAGGTGGCGCGGCGCTGTCTGCGGGATCCGGATTTGCTGCGCTTTGTGGACATGGAGTGCTACTGCTGGTCGGTGGTGCCGGCGGATCGCACGCCCATCATCAATGCCGGGATGGTGTTTTGTGACCGACACTACGGCGGTATTAACTATCCCAAAGGGGGGGTGGGGCAGATCGCCCAAAAGTTGGCCCAGGGGCTAGAGGCCCATGGCGGGCAGATCCGCTACAAAGCACCCGTGCGGCGGATCCTGGAAGAAAGAGGTCGGGCGGTGGGCGTAGAACTGGCCAGCGGGGAAAAGCTCTTTGCCCGCACAATCATCTCCAATGCCACCCGCTGGGACACCTTTGAGCGCCTATGGCCGGGATCCCTGCCCACGGCGGAGCGGCAGTGGCAAAAACGCTACCAACAATCCCCCAGCTTCTTGAGCTTGCACCTGGGGGTGCGGGCCGAGGCCCTGTCCGGCGAACGCTATTGTCACCACATTCTCCTGGAAGATTGGGATCAGATGGAGGCTGAGCAGGGCACCCTTTTTGTCTCCATCCCCACCCTGTTGGATCCCGACCTGGCTCCCCCGGGCCGCCACATTGTTCATGCCTTTACCCCCAGTTGGATATCCACCTGGCAAGGGTTAAGCCCAAGCCAGTACCAGACCCAGAAACAGCAAGCCGCCGACCGGCTTATCCGCCGCCTGGAGGCCCTTTGGCCTCAACTGGGATCCCACATTGAGCTCAGAGAGATAGGCACCCCCCGCACCCACCGCCGCTTCTTGAGCCGCAGCAACGGCACCTATGGGCCCATCCCCAGCCGGGATCCCTGGGGCTTGCTGGGCATGCCTTTCAATCGCACCGCCATCCCCAACCTATACTGCGTGGGGGATAGCACATTCCCCGGCCAAGGGCTCAATGCCGTTGCCTTCTCCGGCTTTGCCTGCGCCCACCGGGTGGCAGCGGATTTGAGTTAGGTTGCCCTTCTCCTCGCTTACCGGTTTGGAAAAGCGAGTTACAAGTCCTCGAAATGCCGACATAGACATCCAAACATCAACAACTCAGAAGCAACACAACGGGGGCATTCCCAATAGCAGTGAAACTGTTGTTCCGTTGATCCCCAACTCCCCTCTTCCTCTGGGAAAAGGGCTAATGGTGGAGCTTGGGGGATGTTTGTATCCACTTGAAATGACTATACTGGGCAGAGAAATCTGGGGAATTTCTAGCCACTTTGTAGCGGATGTCGGACTTGACACCTACAGACAAACTTCTGGCCGGGATCCGAGCTCAGCAGGCAGGAGATCTGCGGCAAGCAGAGGCCATTTACTCCGAAATCTTGGCGGATTTTCCTGAGCATGCAGATGCCCTTCACCTGTTGGGAACGGTAGCTCAAGCCAGAGGAGACTCGGAATTGGCAGCGGCTCTCATTGCAGAAGCCATTGAGCAACATCCCGAAGTGGCTCTGTATCACCACAATTTGGGTGTCGTCTATGAGTCTTTGGGTCAACTGGAGGAAGCGCTATCCTGTTATCAGCAAAGCCTGAAACTGAATCCACACGCTGCTGGATCTGCCTTTCAAGCTGGAAAAATCTTAGTTAACCTGCGACGTAGCGAAGAAGCCATTGCCCTACTCAATCCTCTACTGGAAAACTCGGATGAACAGACAGGGATCCCTTTGGCGCAGGTGCATCTGAATCTGGCCATCGCCTGTCGAGATCAAGGAGAACACGCTGTTGCGTTGGATCACCTGGAGAAAGCAATGGCTTTGGATCCCCAGTTAGAACAGGCTCGTTGGTTTTATCATCTGTATCTGCCAGCAGTCTATCGGAGCGAGGAAGAACTCAACTCCTTTCGTGCTCGCTTTATCGAGCATCTGGATTGTCTTATTGAGGAAACTCCCCTAGAAACGGAGGAGCAACGTCGCAGAGCGCTGTGGGCGTCAGGACTGGGAACCAATCACTACCTACAGTACCAAGGCTACAACGACCTGGATTTGCAGAAAAAATATGCCCAGTTTGTTCAACGCATAGTCAACGCCTGTTATCCCGATTGGAGATATCTTCCTTGCCAATCCCAACCAGGGGATCCCCTCCGAGTTGGGTTTGCCTCAGCTTCCATGCGAGCTTGCTCTTACAGTCGCTTATCTCTGGGTTGGGTTAAGTACCTGAACGCCAATTGGGCTGATGGACAGGCTAACTCGGAGCGAAAGTTTCAAGTCTTCGCCTATCACTTGGATCCCAGAACCGACTTCATGACAGACCGGTATCGTCAATACGCCGATGTGTTTAGGCACATTCCCAGCAGCCTCGAGGATGCAGCCCAACAAATCCTACAGGATCAGTTGGATATTTTGGTGTATTTGGAGATCGGCCTTTCGCCTCTCATTCTGCAACTGGCTTCCCTGCGACTGGCACCGATACAGTGCTCCACTTGGGCTCATCCTGTAACTTCTGGGCTTTCTACGATTGACTATTTCCTTTCCAGCGATTTAATGGAGCCGGAGAATGCTCAGGAACACTACAGTGAAACCTTGATCCGGCTACCTCATTTGGGTACTTGCTTTGAAAAGCCGGTTTTGCCGCAGCAAAAGCGCTATCGTGAGGATTTCGGCCTGCGTGAAGATGCAGTGGTTTACCTAACTTGTCAATACTTGGGTAAATATCTGCCCCAATACGACTATCTTTTTGCCGCTATTGCCCAACGAGTGCCCAACGCTCAGTTTGTCTTCTTGGCTCTGCCCAATGCTGCCATTGCTCGACAATTTCAGCAACGGCTCACCCGGGCTTTTTCCCTGTACGGTCTCAATGCAGAAGACCACTGTCTGGTTCTGCCTGGATTAGACCATCAAGACTACTTGGATCTCAACCGCTGTGCGGATCTCATGTTGGATTCCTACGGCTGGTCAGGTGGGATCACCACCCTAGAAGCCGTTGCGATTGGGTTACCTGTAATCACTTGCCCTGGAAAGCTGATGCGGGGCCGGCATACCTATGCCATTCTCAAAAGAATGGGGCTGGACAGTTTAATTGCCTCGGATCTGAAAAGCTACGAGGATTTGGCCGTAAAACTGGGATCCGATCCTGAGTTTCGCCACCATATGACTGAAGAGGTTCGGCAGCGACGCGACCTACTCTTTGAAGATCGAGAATGTGTGGCAGCCCTAGCTCATTTCTTTCTCACCCTCACCAAGAAGCCCGACGCTGGTCGTGATTAGCCCACCGCGAAAAAGGGTTTTGCTCTGGATCCCTTCCTGAGGACAAGATGGGCTCAATGGTTCCACTACACTCTGGAAGCTCCTTTCTCGATGCCAGCAGTGAAACAGCTCCCCCAGGCCGGTGCAAACCCAAACGTGTGAAAAGCCTGTCAGTGATCTGCATTTTGCCGCGAATTGCTCAAATCATCGTAATCTAGAGGAACATTGATGATCCGAAGGAGTGCTTATGCCAGGGCCAGCATCGAATGCTTCTAGAACTCCGCAGGGATCCCTGCAGAGGGTTTTCTTGGGCCTTTTGGCCTCGGCTGCGGTTTTGGCAGGTTGTGGAGGAGGTGGAGGGAGCACACTACCGCCTCTGGTGAATGTCTGTGAACAAGCCTTCAGCCCAGACTTTTTCGCTTCGATTGGCCTCCGCCGACAGGGGGATAGGCGCAGTGGAACCTTGGGGCCGAATAGCCTTTTGGAGTTTTATTTCGATGCCGCCGGCAATATTCTGGATGCTCGCACAACTCCGCCGCCTCCCGGCACGTTTACCTTCTATTCAGATGCGTTTCTTTACTTCCCCTCTGCAGCCAACGTTACCGGGGTTACAATCCGGCTGACCAGCCCGGTTTTCGACCCGCTATTGGTCATCGGCAGCTTTGACAGCAACCGGAGATTGGATCCTGACGTTTTTGTAAATGATGATGCTGCCCCTGGCAACTTTACCACCTCTCAGCTAACCATCCCCGTGCGGCAAAACCGCTGCTACTTGCTCCAGGTGCAAAGCTACTGGGCGCAAAATGCCTCTCCAGCCGCTGGGCCGGGCAGCCCTGGGCGAGGCCCTTACACCATCGAAGTTGTGAGCGAAAGCTTTGCTGCTCCTCCTCCACCGCCTCAACGGCAACAGAAACCGGACGATAGGGAAGACGGCGGCGGCGGTGATCGGGGAGGAGGCGTAGGTATTTAGCTCTGCCGTGTGAGCCTAATGGCGAAGCTGGCGCTACCACAGGTAGCCGTTCCTCGAATCGAGCGCCCGTCAGCGCTGACAGTGCCGCTCCAAGTGATGGTTGGGGTGCCACTACCCGCTGCCTTACCGCTGACAGAAAGTTGGTTGCCGATGAGCTGGCCACTGCGTTCGGAAAAGCTGAGAGAGGAAACGCTGATCTGGTTACCGTCTTGACGAATGGAGACGGTTTCCTGGATACCGGTTGCAACATTAACTTTACACAGGGATCCTTGCCAGATAAAGGCTCCTCCTTCATAAAGCCACTGGCCGCTTAGGGCAAGCTCTGGCGCAGGCGTTGGCGTTGCCGGGGCAGGTGTGGCGGTGGGAGTAGGAGGTGGAGGCGGGGTGGGGGTACGAGTGCGGCGGACAAGTGGGGTGAACCGGGGGATAGGGGTGAGCATCGGCGTTGGAGTGGGAGTGGGTGCCGGTGTCGGAGTCGGGGTGGGTGTCGGCGTTGGAGTGGGAGCAGGTTCGAGTGTAGGTGTTGGGGTTACTTCAGCGGTAGGGATCGGATCCGGTTCTTCCCGGCTATCGCGGATCGTTGGGCGTGGCCACAGCAAAAAGGCGGCCAGCAGAGCCATGACGCCTAGGGATCCCCCGGCCAAAACCCACTTCAGGTTGCTGTCGGAAGGTTGCAGAACCGTTTGGGGGGCAGCTTGCCGCAGAGGGCGAGTGCGGGGAGTATCGGTTCGTGCCGGCGTGGCAGGGCGAGCGACGGGGGGATCCTGAACGGTCGGGAGAGCGTTGCTGGCTGGGATCACTGTGGAGGGCGTTTTGGGAGTTTCATCCTCACTTTGGGGGGAGGGATCCGGTGTTTCCGGCGAAGCTTCTGCTGAGGAGGGTTCCCGCTCGGTGATGTAATAGGGGATCCCTGCACCTGGAGGAGGGGGAGAGACCGGCTCATCTTCGATGAGATCCAGATCCTCATCGCGGATATCTTCAAAGGCTCCAGAAGCCGATCCTGTATTGCGGGTGGCTTGGATCGGTGGCTTGGACTCAGAAGAGGGTGGAGCATCCTGTTGAGGCTTGGCACTGCCGGTGGGGATGATCACCGTGCTGGCCTGGCTGGTGGAGAGTTGAGTGGCCACTGTCAGGTCATAGGCTTGCAGCAGCCGCTCCCCTAGCTCCCGCATCGTTTGTGGTCGTTCGTCCGGGTTTTTTTTCAGGCAATCCATCACCACCGCTGCCAAGGGGGGTGGGATCGGCTGGGGAGCTGTATTGGGGTTGATCTCCAGGGGGCTTTCGTAACAATGGGCGTGGATCCAACTGTGCAAAGAGTCAGTTTCCAATTGAAAGGGCATGGATCCCGTCAGCATCTCGTAGAGCACCACGCCAAAGGAGTAGATGTCCGAGCGGGCATCCAAGGCTTTGCCCCGCATCTGTTCGGGAGAGGCGTAGCGAGCTGTGCCGATAAATCCCCCCCCCTTGTAGGTGCCCAAGCTGAGGGTGTGATCCGCCAGGGTTTTGGCCACGCCAAAGTCGAGGATTTTCAGTTGGGGGATGAGCTTGCCGTTTTGAAAAACTTGCTCGATGAAGAGGTTGCTGGGTTTGATGTCGCGGTGGATGACACCCCGAATCTCGCGGCCCTCTATCTTGGCCTGAAACGTGTGGGCAAAGTGCAGTCCCTCACAAGCTTGGAGAGCCAGCCGAATGGCTTGCCGAACCGGCAGAGCCCCTTTTTCTCGAATTAGCTTGGCCAGATCCTGACCCTTAAGGTACTCCATCACCAGATAGGCTTGCTCCCCCTCTTGGCCGTGATCCAGAACTTTGACGATGCGGGGATGCTGGCCCAAGAGGGTGCTGACGCGGATCTCTTCGACAAAGCGGCGGCGCAAGTCCGTCTGGGAGTTGCTCCGGCTTAGCAACATGGGGGCATAGAGGATCTTGACGGCTACCTCTTGGCGGTTGTTGTGTAAGTCCAAGGCACGAAAGACGGATCCCATACCGCCGCCACCAATTTCTTGAATCAGTTGGTAGCGGTTGCCCAAAATGCGATTGGTGAGATCTGCGGTCATGGGTTTGCAGCTTGGAGAAGGGGGATTGAGGCGAGGATGTCCATACCATAAACCGAATTGCTGAGGTCTGCATCAGCCTAGGTCGCGGCTGAACTCAGGGATCCCAGTTGGGGCCATCGGTTGGAAATGGCGGGGTTTTCGATTGATTTTTCGGCTAACTGCTCAAGGCGACCAAGAAAACAATGTCAATTCTCGGATTTACCAAAAAACTGGGTTTAAAGCCCCGCCCTAAAGCCTACGGCCCGCTGACGCGACTAGGGCGGCTTTGTGCTATGCTGCCCGCAGCGGCAGGGTAGTCAACCGCTCTAAAAACCCAACAGTCTCACGACTGGATACAGCCTTAACAGGCTTTGTAGTTCTTGTTTGCAACGGTACCTAAGGGCATTAGGGAACCGCTCTGCGTGCTAGCGCTTGCGTAGTGCTTGGGGGAACGCCTGGGGAGACGAGCGCCGCTGCTGTAGAGGGGCAGCCCAACACGGTAAGTGCTGTCGCAGAACCAGGAACCAGAATCTCCTGCCTAAAGGCAGGAGAGTATGTCAATCAAAAGTTGTAGAAGAAAGCTCCGGCGGGGGTGGTGACGCTCAAGGGAGAACTGCGGTGACCGGTTTCACCGCCCAAGAGGACATTTTCTGGTTGACTTTGGGGGGGAGAGTCTGGGTTATCCTGAGCAATCCCCAGTCTGAAGAAGGGGACAATCGACAGGGATCCCTTGATGAGGTTGACCATGGACTTGGGCTTGGTGGTGATTGCCTACAAAGAGGGGGATCGGGAGAGCAAAGCCGCCTGCCAGAGGTGTGCGGAGCAGTTGCGCCGGCGCGGTGTTACGGTGTTGACAGCTCCCACTGGCTTGCACCACAACCCCTACCCAGTCTTTTTGGAGGCCACCTCAGATCCCATCGATCTGGCAGTGGTGCTGGGGGGAGATGGCTCGGTGTTGGCGGCGGCACGATACCTAGCCTCCTATGGGATCCCGATTTTGCCAATCAAAGTGGGGGGTAGGCTGGGGTTTTTGGCCCAGTCGGAGCGGGTGCTGCAACAGGATCCCTGGGATCGCATTCAGGCAGGGGATTTTTTCTTGCAAGCCCGCATGATGTTGCAAGCCCAGATTTGGGAACAGCCGCAGTTGGGGCAAGGGGATCCCTTGGCCGCCCGTGGAGAGGGAAAGTCGCAAGGCCGTCCGGCCAGCGAAGTCTACTATGCCCTCAATGAGATCTGCCTGAAGCCAATCAACCGAGAACGGCTGCCTGCCGCGATCATGGAGATCGAGGTCAACGGAGAGATTTTGGATCAGTACCACGGGGATGGCGTGCTGGTGGCCACACCGACGGGATCCACCTCTTACACTCTGGCAGCCAATGGCCCCATCCTCGAGCCCACCCTCGACGCCATCATCATCACCCCTATTTGTCCCCTGAGTTTGTCTAGCCGTCCTATTGTCATCAGCGGCACAGCCAGGGTGGACATTTGGCCTCTTGCCGATCCCGAAGGGTTGACCCGCCTGTGGACAGATGGCGTGTTGGCTCAGTCGGTGAATCCCGGCCAGTGGGTTCACATTCAGCAAGCGCCTACACCGGCCAAGCTGATGATCCTGGAAAAAGAGCTCTCCTACTTTCGCACTCTGCGGGAAAAATTGCAGTGGGCGGGCAGCCGCATCTACATCCCCACCACCAACCACCGCCCCGAGGGGGGATAAGGAGAGCTTAAAGTTGGGCAGCTAGAGTGGCAAAGTTCGCTCCCATAAGCATATTTCCCATGAGCCTGAGACTTTACCTCCTTAGACACGGAGAAACTCCCTACAGCCGTTCCGGCAGCTTTTGCGGCGCTCTCGATCCCGACCTCACCCCCGAAGGCAAACAAATGGCAGAAGCCTTTGCCGCAGCCTATGCCGGGATCCCTTGGCAGGCCCTCTACGTCAGCCCGATGCGGCGTGCCTTGGCTACCTTGAGCCCCCTGGCCGAGAAAGTTGGCTTGCAGATGCAGATTCGAGAGGGCCTAAGAGAAATTCACTATGGCGAGTGGGAGGGCAAAACCCACGCCGAGGCACAAGAAGCCTACCCAGAAGCCTATTGGCGCTGGATGACCGAGCCAGCCTGGAACGCGCCCCCAGGGGGGGAAACCGCTGTGCAAATTGCCAATCGGGCTATGCCGGTTGTGGCTGAGATCCAGGAAAAATGGACCCATGGCAACGTCTTGATCGTCTCCCACAAAGCCACAATTCGGGTCATTCTCTGCAGCCTGCTGGGCATTGACCTGGGTCGCTACCGGGATCGCATTGAGGTCTTGGCGGCTTCCCTCAGCGTTGTCAAGTTTGACCGCTATGGTCCTCTTCTAGAAATCTTGGGGGAACGCAGCTATCTGCCTCCCGATCTGCGAGAAAGGGCAGGTACCTAATTGTTAGAGGGAGCAAGGTTTAGGATTCTTGAGGTCTTTTGGGTCTCTTTTTGAGGGAGCAATCATGGGCAAAAAACTGGGATTAGCACTGGGCAGCGGCGGAGCGAGGAGATGGGCTCATATTGGCGTAATTCGGGCTCTAGAGCAGGCCGGGATCCCCATTGATTATATTGCCGGGACGAGCATTGGCGCTTTTGTGGGAGCCATTTATGCAGCAGGAGAACTGGATGAGCTGGAAGACTTTGTGCGAGATCTTAACTGGAAGATGATTTTGTCTTTGTTTGATGTGGTCTTTCCCACCTGTGGCCTTTTGGATGGCAACAAAATTTATGAGCTGCTGACAGAACATTTGCAAGAGCTGTGTATTGAAGAGGCCGGGATCCCCTTTTGCTGTGTGGCTACCGACTTGATCACAGGCCAGGAGGTGCTGTTGCGTTCGGGTAAAATGGCAGATGCCGTGCGGGCCAGCATCTCTATCCCAGGAATTTTCACTCCCTTTCACCACGAAGGGCGCTATCTCGGAGATGGAGGCATTGTCAATCCGGTGCCGGTGCGAGTGGTGCGGGAGATGGGGGCCGATGTTGTCATCGCGGTCAATCTCAACCATGTGGATCCCGCGGATGTGGAGTCGCAACTGGAAGAAACAGAGGTGGAAGAAACCCTTCAACGGCGACAGCGCTTGAATGCTGAAGGAGAAGTGATCGAAGAAGAAACCAACTTCATCACCCGCATTCGCAAACGCTATCAATCCCTACAACAAGGGATCCAAGAAAAAATTAGCCAATGGTTTCCAGATGAGCCCTCTGGTCCCAATATTTTCGACGTTATTGGCAAGACGTTGAACGTGATGGAGCAAATCGTTACCCGCAGTGTTTTAGCCGAACATCCGCCGGATTTGCTCTTACAACCCAAGCTGAGCCAGTATGGGATCTTCGATTTTCATCAAGCAGATCCGATTATTCAGGAGGGCTATCGACAAATGCGGCGGGCCATTCCAGAATTGCGACAAAAGTTGGAGCAGTGAACCACCACTTCTTCAGCAGTTTAACCTAAAGCTTTGCAAGGATCTGCGCCCAAGCTTTCCAAACAATCTCAGATGGATCCTGCTATCAAAATGGGCCTGAAGCTCACTCAATTGGGATAAATTGCAACAGCGATCCCGTGTGGATGAGATGGGCCGGGGCAGATTTTCCATCCTGGTCGGGATGGGCCAGCAGCACACAGCGATCTTGAGGGGTGAGGTCAAACTTGACAGAGGGATCAGGTTCTCTTTCCAGTGGAGGGCTGAGCTGGGGATCCCCGACAAAAGTAAGTCGTGCCAACACGGTCAGCAGGTGATCTTGATGGGCCAGGTCTGACCCAAAAGGAGTCCGCTCTTGTAACGTAACAAGTGCTACCGGGTAACCTTCTCGCATCAAGTAGAAGAGGATCCCGGCACAGCGCTCTACAGCTCGCTCCAACTTGTCTCGATGGATCTCGGGCCTCTCTTTCTGGGGCTGCCAGCGGTTTTCAAAACAGAGGGTGATGGCCTGGGATCGTGGACGCTCCAACTCCCGCACGATCAGTTGATCCCGTTTGGCCGAGATCTTCCAGTGGACAGAACGCACATCGTCCTGGGGGCGGTAGGGCCGTAAGCTCAGGTAGTCTCCCTCTCGACCAGGCTGGGGGCGCAATTGGTTGCCGCTGCTGAGCTGATCCCACAGCGCCAATCCTTGAACCGGGGCGAGCCGCGGAAACACGATCACCGTTTGGGGATCCCTAATTTCCACCGCCCTGCGGAAGAGTTCAAATGGAAAGCTGGTGGCAACTTCAAAACCCTGCAACTGCCAGGCTCCCCGCCTTGAAAAAGTATGCTGGTAAAAAGTGTCCACCTTGGCACCGGGATCCACCCGCAAAACATAGCTGGAAGGCCAATCTTCCCGCCTCAGCCCCTCAATGCGTTCGCTCACCTGCAACGAAAAGCTGGGCAAGCGCCGTTTGCGGTTGATGAGCGTAAGCCCCAGCAAGACAGGCTGACCGGCAAAAATGCGGCTGGGCAACTGCCGGCTCACCTCCAAATCTTTGAGGGTGATATCAGAGAGGGTACCGCTGATGAGGATGAGGCTGAGCAGCATCCCCAGCAACAAGTACAGGGGATTGTTGCCGGTGTTGAAAGCAGCAATACTTACCAACAGGGCGATCCCGACAAACCGCCCCCCAATACGGGTGAAGCGGAAGCGGCGCAGAAAACGAACCTGGCGCCTTGATTCCTGCTCTGAGGAGAAGATCCCCAGGTTTCCCGTCTGTTGAAGTAGTGGAACTAGTTTTCGGCTTCGTTTCCACAACACCGCAGTCCCCTCATCACTCCTTCATCCCCGGCCCCTCTCCAAAGGAGAAAGAGGTCTGGAATCTACAAGCTGCTTCAGTGTAATTTGAAATCACCATAACCAGTGCTACGGGCAGGTTTTTTCTGAGAGGATTTCAGCAATGGCCGCAGCCACCCGCTCTTGTTGACAGGTGGTCAAC